>JAYVSF010000170.1:0-4173 GCA_043775605.1 Myxococcales bacterium | reverse complement strand
CGTCGCCGTCGTTGTCGAGGTCGGGGCAGCCGTCGTCGTCCTGGTAGTTGTCGTCGTCCTCGGCGTCGTCGACGCAGCCGTCGGCGGAGTCGGGGATGCCGTCGCGATCGCGGTCGCCACGGCCGGCCCGGGCCTCGCTCTCGGGCTGGGGCGACCAGGTGGCGCCGAGGGTGATGCGGAAGTCGTCGGCGCGCGCGCCGAGGAAGCCGGCGCCGGCGATCGCGACCGCGGTCACGTGCGGCCCGAGCCGGAGGTAACCGCCGAGGTTGGCGTAGGCGGTGCGATCGCCGCGCGCGTCGCCGCTGGCGCGATCGGCCGCGGTCAGGGCCGCGCACGAGCGGCCATCGTCGAGGGTGCAGGTGCCGTAGCTCAGGCTGGCCGGCAGCGGCAGGAAGGCCACCGCCTCCGCGGCCACGCTGAAGCGCGAGCCGAGCTCGACCAGTCCACCGACCCCGGCGACCAGCTCGGAGCCGACATCGAGCACGGCCGTGCGATCGATCGCGGTGGCCGAGGGATCGGCGTCGACCTCGAGCACGGTGCGCTCGCGGAAGCGGGCGCCGAGGTTGGCGACCAGCTTGCTGGCGTGGACCCGATCGAAGCGCCAGTCGGCCGCCAGCCGCGGCTCGAACACCAGGTTGCGATCGCCGAGGAACATCTGATCCTCGCCGAACGGCAGCACCACGGTGCCGACGCCGGTGACCGCGAGGTGGGCGCCGCGGACCAGCATGTACTTGCCGCCGAGCCGGACGTCGAGCGGGCCCGACAGGCTCTGGGCCTCGAAGCCGCCCGACGGATCCATGTTGGACAGCGGCCGCAGCGAGATCAGCCCGGTCGAGTCGGTCGAGTCGACGCCGGCGAAGCGCCCGCGCGCGCCATAGCCGTCGCCGGTGTCGGCGCGATAGACCGCGGCCGCCAGCCCAAACTCGAACCGCTCGCCGACGGTGAAGCCGAACACCAGATCGAGCGTGAGGTCGTAGCGGATGACGTTGTCGACGCCGCCGTCGCCGATGCCCGGCACCGCGACGTCGAACGGATGCTGGGCGTACGACAGCCACATCTTCCAGCTCAGATCGTGGCGGGGCGGCAGGCGCGCGCCCTCGAGCGAGAACAGCCCGCTGGTGTCGTAGGACGGCCGGACCATGGCCGCGTCGACGCCCGACGTCGGATCAGCGGCGACCGGCGCGACCCCGGCGACGAAGCCGGCAGCGACGAGCCCACCGAGCGCGATCGCCACGGTCCGCGACGGGGTCCGCGACGGGGTCAGGGGCATGGACCACCGCCTCCGACCAGCTCGGCGTCCTTGAGCTGGACGAACACGACGCCGGGGATGGTCGCGGCCAGCGCGGTCGGCCACCGGCAGCCGGCGGGCTCGCTGCCGGTCCCGGTGTGGGGCACCGGCGACGACGAGCGGATCACCAGCGCGGTGCCGTTGGGCCCGGTCGTCGACCGGGGCGGATCGATCGTCGCGCGGGTCTTGCCGGCGTCGCTGAAGTAGTAGTCGTCGTTGGGGATCACGTTGCCGTTCTGCTGCACGGTCACGCCCGCCACCGGCAGGCCGGCGTGGCGGAACACCATCGCCAGCACGCCCTGGTTGGCGAAGGTGTTGGCGCCGGTGAGGTTGGCCGCCGCCGACCACGCGACCTCGGTCGCCTTGCGGGTCGCGTACAGCCGGAAGCCGCGGGCCGGCGCGGCCAGCGCGTCGGCGGTCGCCGCCCCGGTTAGGACGTGGGTGTCGGGGTTGCCGCTGGCGTCGTCGACCGCCGCGCCGATGAACCCGAACGAAGTGGTGTGCAGCTCGCGCACGACGAAGCGCCCGCAGTCGTCGACGATCAGCGGCGAGCCCGGTACCAGCGGGGCGGTGCCGGTCGGATCCATCTGGAACAGGAGCGCGTCGTAGAACGCGACCTTGAGCGCGCACGGTCCGTCGGCGGTGGTCGCGGTGCACGGCGCGCCGGTCGGGTTGGCGGCCTTGATGAGCTCGTCGGTCTCGGTGTCGTAGATCCGGCCGCACAGCGTGAGGTGCTGGGCCGACGGCGACGGGCACTGGAGCTCGGCCGCGCAGACGTCGGTGCTCACGCCGACGCAGGTGGTGATGCCGGTGTCGGGGTCGAGCTCCTCGCGGGTGGTCGCCGGATCGCACTGGGTCGGATCGGACGGCACGCAGGTCCCGCCGGCGCCGAGCTCGGTGCCGAGGCCGCAGGTGGCGGTGCCGGGCTGGTCATCGGCCGGGTAGCACACGCCGCTGCGCTCGACGGTGCCCTCGCCGCACACCACCTGCGTGCAGCCAGCCTCGAGCACCGACAGGGCGGCAAACAACGTCGGGGCGATCCAGGACCAGGTGCGGGCGGACATGAGGCGAGGCTCCTAGAAGTGCACGTCGTCGTGGCCGAGATTGGGGATGATCGCGAGGTCGGCGTTGATGGCCGGCACCGTCGGGTGGCGCAGCGGCACGGTGGTGACCCCGCGGGTGATCTGGACCGGCGCGCCCGACATGTACAGGTAGCCGACCGTGCTGCGCTCGCGCGCCGGCACGCTGGCCGGGAAGTCGGGCGTGCCGTTGCCGTCGAGGTCGTCGTACTGCCAGTTGAGAGCGTAGGTGTTGTGGCCGACCAGATTCTCGTCGACGAACATCGCCGAGCCGCCGACGAAGCCCTGGTTGAGCGGGTTCATGCCCTCGACCATGCCGAGGTAGGTGCCGTTGAGCGGCAGGGTGAAGACCTTGTCGGAGCCCTCGTAGAGCTCGGCGTGCGCGGCCCACAGCGCGCGGCACCGGCGGAGGCGCTGGCTGTTGGAGGCGTCGTCGTGGCAGGCGGGGTCGGGCAGCGCGTCGGCGGAGGTCGGCGGGCACTGACCGGCGGGCGCGGTGGCGGGGTAGCGGAACGCCTCGTGGCTGGTCACCGCCTTGAGCCCGTCCTCGAGCAGCGGCAGGTTCGCGACCCGGCGGATGGCGTTGAGCACGTCGGTGACCTGCTGCGAGTCGAGCCCGGGCGCGAACGGGTCGCTGATCCCGGTCCGCTCCTTCACCTTGGCCTCGAATTGGGTGACGTGGAGGCCAGGGAACTTGGAATCCTCGAGGTCGATCAGGCACGGCGACGAGCGATCGATCACCGGACGGATCTCGAACTCGGTGACCTTGAACATGAAGCTGTGGTCGATGATCGGCCGGCCGCCGTCGTCGACCACCACCTGGCCCTGGTTGTCGAGCTGGTAGACCACGTCGGCGGCGTAGAGTTCGAAGTGGGTGTCCTGCGGCGGCTGCTCGGGCAACGGCGTGCGGCCGTGGCGGGTCGCGGTCTGGACGCTCGATGCGAAGTCGATCTGGATGTTGGAGCCGTCGAAGGGCGCGACGCAGCCGGCGGCCGCCGGCACACCGAGCAGGCACAGGCCGAGGAGGCCGAGAGCACGGCCGTGAGCGCGATTGCTGGGCCGTGCTGGGGAGGTGGCCACCGGGTGAGCGCGACAGGCCATTCGCTGGTTGCCCCTCGGGCGCGTTGGAAGTTCGCCCGGAGGTGAGGATAGCCGCGCGGCGCGCGAGGAGTCAAACCGGCGAGCGTGCGACCATCGCGAAGGTGTGGGCTCGCGTGCGCGTGGCAACCGTGGTGATGGTCGGGGCCCTCGGGCTCGGGGCCGGCCGCGCCGACGCGTATCCCTACTTCCAGACCAGCAGCGGCACCGACACCTGCCGCGCCTGCCACCTGTCGCCCGGCGGCGGCGGGCCGCTGAGCGAGTGGGGCCGCGGCGAGGCCGGCGACACCCTCGCCCGCGGCGGCGATGGCCGGTTCTTGCACGGCCTGGTCGAGCTGCCGGCGTGGCTCGACGTCGGCGGCGGGCTGCGGCTGGCGGCGCTGGTCAACGACACGGGCAACGCTGGCGGCGCCGAGGTCGCGGTGTTTCCGATGCAGGCGGAGCTCGGCGTGCGGCTCGGCACCGGCGCGTGGAGCGTGATCGCCAGCGCCGGCGTGATCGGCGCGGTCCGCCGGCCGGCGACGTCCGACACCGGGGTCGCGCCGCCCGCGCCGGCGGTGCCGTGGCTCGGCTCGCGCGAGCACTATGTGATGTGGCGGGCGGGGGAGCGGGGCGCGTACGTGCGGGCCGGCAAGTTCGCCCTGCCCTACGGCCTGCGCGACGTCGACCACACGACCTACGTCCGCCGTCAGCTCGGGCTCGGGCTCG
>JAYVSF010000169.1:0-2660 GCA_043775605.1 Myxococcales bacterium | reverse complement strand
CTCCTCGCCGCGGGCCTCACGCTCGGGCGGGTACTGGCTGGCCGACAGCCGGCCCAGCGCCGCGCGGATCTTCTTGGTGTAGCCGTCGTAGACCTGCATCGTGATCGCCTTCTGGTAGCCGGTGGCGTACAGGTCGATCGCCTTCTCCTCGATGTCGATCACGTAGCTGTCGAGCGCGTCGCGATAGGCGGTGGCGTCGGCCGGTGACAGCCCGGCCGGGGTCGGCGCGGTGCGCAGCGCCTCGGAGAAGCCGTCGTAGATCTGGCCGACCCGGTACAGCGACGCGGTCGCCCACTTGAGCTCCTCGAAGTCGATCACCGACAGGTAGACCGCCTGGGCCTTGCCGAGCAGCTCCGACTTGCGCTTGAGCGACTTCTGCAACAGCTTGGGCTTCACGTCGAGCGCGACCTGCTCGTACTCCTTGAACAGCAGCTCGCCCTGGTAGTAGCGGGCCTCGGCCGCCCACGGCCGCGCCGCCGCTCGATCCTTCGGGTCGATCCGCTTCCACAGCTTGAGCGCGCCGTCGAGTGACTCGGTCGCCCGCCGGGTCTGGCCGAGGCGCAGCGAGGTCCGGGCCGAGCGGACCAGCGCCTCGATCACCCGGCGCGGGACGTCGCGGTGGGCAGCGGCGTAGGCCCGGAATGCCTGATCGGCGCGGCCGTCGTCGCCGGCGTCCTCGTAGACCACGCCGATGCGGAACCCGACCTCGGCGGCGTCGTCGCGATCCTTGAACCGCTTGCCGTAGTCCTCGTAGTGCGCGATCGCGCGATCCTGCTGGCCGAGGGCCTGGCGCAGCACGCCGGCGTTGTAGAGCGCGTTGGCGGCCTCGGGGCTGCCCGGGAACGCGGTGACCACGTACTCGTAGGCGTCGGCGGCCTCGCCAAAGTAGGCCATCTCCTCCTGCAGGCGACCGGCGGCGAACGCGGCCGGCGCGGCCTGATCGGAGTCCTTGTAGGTCCGGGCCAACTCCAGGTAGATGTCGGCGGCCTGCTCGGGCTGCTTGGCCTTCTTGTACAGCGCGGCGGCCTTGGCCATCGATGCCGGGGCCAGCGGGTGGCGCGGGAACTCCTTGGGCACCCGCAGGTAGAACTGCGCGGCCTGCTCGTACTTGCCGGCGTCGGCGTACTGCTCGCCGCTGTGGCCGATCGACTCGACGATCAGGCGATCGAGGCGGGCCTGCTGCTCGGCGCTGGCGAAGGCCTTGGCGCCCTTGAGCCGGCGGGCCCACTCCTCGATGTTCTCGTAGTCGTCGGCCTTGGTCAGCGCGGCCAGGATGCGATCGCCGGCGGCGCCCGCGTCGGGGTGGTCGGGGTACTTGGTGACGATCACGCCGAACCGCTTGATGGCCTCGTCGTACTCGCCGTAGTCGAAGAACCGCTGGCCGTTCTTGAAGATGACGTCGACCAGCGCGGGGTCGGCCGGGAACAGGGTCGCGTACAGGTCGACCGCCTCGGCGAACTTCTTGTCGACGTCGACGAGCTCGCGCCGGCCGGCGGTGTCGGGCGGGCGGGCTCGCTCGAACGCGGCCATCGCGCCGAGCAGCGCGTCCTTGTGGAAGTCGCCGACCGGCGCGCTCTTGCCGACCGCGAGGAACTCGTCGCCGGCCGGCTCGAACTGGAACAGCTTGAAGAACAGGATCTGGGCCCGGTACAACCGCAGCTCGGCGGCGGCCGGCGCCTTGCCGAAGCCGCGCAGGTACTGGTCGTAGCCGGCGGCGGCCTGCTGGTAGAGGCCGATCAGGCCCTGTTTCGCGAGGAAGGCGCGGTAGCGGGCCTCGTAGGCAGCGTCGGGATCCTCGGGCCGCTTCGGCGGGTGCGACGTCTTCTCGCGGGCCTGGGCCTCGGCGTGCAGGTTCTTGGCGGTGGTGCGGACCAGCTCCTCGCTGGCGGTCAGCGAGCGGGTCAGGCCGTCGCGGTTGCGCTGGGTCTTCGCCCACCCCGAATCGGGCCCGTAGGTGTCGATCAACGCCTTGATCGCGCCCAGCGCCTCCGGGGTGTCGAGCGCCGACAGCCAGGTGTCGACCACGCGCCGCTGCCAGGCGGCGGCGGCGAGGCCGTCGGGCTCGAGCGCGATCAGGAACCCGAAGGTGTCGACCGCGCGGTCGTACTCGCCCTGGCCGACGTAGGCGTCGGCGACCTTGATGAGGACGTCCTGCGAGTAGCGCTCGCCGCCGATCGAGGCCAGGAAGTCGAACACCTCCTTGGCCGAGATCGCGCGGTCCTCGGTGAACACCACCACCAGGTACTCGAGGGCCTCGTCGCGCAGGCCGGCCCGTCGGCGCTGCTGGGCGGCGGTGCCCGAGCGCTCGGCCTCGACCGCGAGATCGAGCACGGTCTTGAACCGCAGCGCGGCGCGATCGGGATCGCCGAGCTTCCAGTCGCACCAGGCGCTCTTGAACATCGCCAGGTCGTAGGTGGCAGCGGTCGGGTCGGTCAGGATGTTCTCGTACGCGGCCCGGGCCTTCTCCCACTCGGCGGCGGCGAAGTGGTGCTCGCCGATCATCATCCAGGCGTCGCCGTACAGCGGCGAGCTCGGGAACTGCTCGATCACCGCCTGGAACTGGGCCATGGCCTCGCCCTCGCGGCCGGCCTCCTTGGCGGCGAAGCCGATGAGGTAACGGACCAGGTCGGCGCGGCGGTAGGCGGGGAACGCGTCGAGAT
>JAYVSF010000168.1:0-16042 GCA_043775605.1 Myxococcales bacterium | reverse complement strand
GTCGACGACATCCTCGGCTGGGTCAACGATCCCGAGATCGTGGGGAACATCGCGGCGTTCTCCGGCCACGCCTTCACCCGCGAGCAGGAGCTGGCCTACATCCGGCAGACGCTGGCGTCGCGCACCGATCGGGTGTGGTCGATCGAGGAGGCGGCGACCGGTCGCTACCTCGGCCAGACCGGCCTCCACCAGATCCACGACCGCTCGAAGGTCGCGCGCCTGGCCTGCATCATCGCCGAGCGCGCCGACATGGGCCACGGCTTCGGTTCGGCGGCGATCGGCGCGGTGCTCGACCACGGCTTCGGCGTGCTCGGCCTGCACAAGGTCTGGCTGATGGTGTTCTCGACCAACACCCGCGGCCGGCGGACCTACGCCCGGCTCGGCTTCGTCGAGGAGGGCGTGCTGCGCGAGGAGTACTTCCACGAGGGCGGCTGGCGCGACATGGTGCGCATGTCGCTGCTGGCCAGGGAGTGGCCGCGCCCGTCGTAGCGTCCGTCGTACTTCAGGGCGCGCAGATGCCGTATTCGGTGCCGCCGATGGAGAGGGCGGGGAGGAAGCCGAAGCAGCTGGTGCCGCCGACCGCCGCGCACTCCTGACCGCCGCCGGTCTTGTTGCACACTCGGCGGCAGGCCTGGGTGCTCACGCCGCCGGTGGTGAACGTGCTGCACATCGTCCCCGGGCCGCACTGGGCGTCGCTGGTGCACGGCGTGCCCTGGACCCCGGCGCCGGGCAGGGCGCAGTCGACGATGTCGGTCGCGCCGATCGTGAAGAAGCCGCACTTCCAGCTGGCCGGGCAGGCGCCGCCGTTGGTGGTCGCCAGCGGGTTGCAGTTCGACGAGCAGGTGACGGCGCCGACGATGTCCATGCCGGTCTGCTGGTTCTTGATCTGGATGATGCACTTGCCGCGCGGCTGGGCGCACTGCATGTCCCCCGAGCAGAACTGCTCGCAGCGCTTGCCGCCGCCGGCCATCACGCAGGTGAAGTCGGGGCCGCACTCGCTGAACGAGTTACAGGTGCTCTGGGCGTTGCCGTTGGCGTTGACCGCGCGGCATGACGTCCCGACGAGGTCCGTGAAGTCGATGTCGCACGCGAGCTGCGGCGCGCAGCCACACTGCGGGTTGTAGCCGCAGGGCTGGGTCGCGCAGCCGTTGCCGTCGATCGGGGCGTCGGTCGGCGCGTCGATGCCGCCATCGATGGGCTGGGCGTCGATGATCAGCGCGTCGATGGCCGAGCTGTCGATGGTCGCGCCGTCGTCGGCGGTGGCGTCGATCGCGCTGGCGTCGCCGTCGCCGTTACCGCCGTCGCCGTCATCGCCGGTGGCGTCGGTGCCGCCGCCCGCGACGTGCGAGCTGGAGCAGCCGGCCAGGGGGAGCGCGGCGAGGGTCAGGGCCAGGACAACGGAAACCCACCGAGGGATCATGGGGCCATCGTCGGGGCCCGGCGGCGCCGACGCAAGCTCTTTCCCGGGGGTGCGGCACGTCGGCACGAGGGTGCTATGCTGCGCCCGATGTTCGGGATGGGTATGTCCGAGATCCTGGTGATCCTGCTGGTCGCCGCGCTGTTTCTCGGCCCCGAGAAGCTGCCCGACGCGGCCACCAAGATCTCCAAGGGCATCCGCGACCTGCGGCGCCAGACCCGCGACCTGCAGGAGACGATCGAGAACGACACCGAGCTCGGCGGCGCGATCCGCGATCTGAAGAGCGCGCTGCGCGGCGAAGACCTGCGCCGGCCGCCGGTCAAGAAGGCCCCGTCTCAGGCCGCGCTGGCGTCGGTGGCCGCGGCGGCGGCGGCGGTCGAGGCCGCGGAGCAGGCAGCGCTGGCGCCCCCGGACCCCGAGCTCGCGACCGATGGCCCGCCCGCGGCTGTGACCGACGCTGCGCCCGCGGCGGCGATCGACGCGCTGGCGGCGGCGACCGCGGCGGCCGAGCCCACCGACGAGCCCGCGCCGCCGGCGGTGCCCCGGCTGACCCTGTCTCCCACCGCCGGCGAGTCCGGACGTGACGTATCGGCCGCTGCCGACGACGTCGTCGATGAGGCCGCCGAGCTGGCGCGCCTGGTGCGCCCGGTGAGCGGTGCGGTGAAGCGCGACGGTCATGGCCCGAGCTGAAGCCAAGCCCGCCGAGGATCCGGAGGCGGAGCTGGAGGAGGGGCGGATGCCCTTCTTCCATCACCTGGTCGAGCTGCGCAACCGGCTCCGCAACGCCGCCATCTTCTTCGTCCTCGGCACCGTCGTGTCGTGGTTCTTCGCCGAGGACATCTACGCCTGGCTGCGGGCGCCGCTCGATCACGCGTGGCACCACGCCGCCATCACCAACCCCCGGCTCGGCGCCGACACCCAGATGGCCTTCACGTCGATCGTGGAGCCGTTCTGGGTCTACATGTCCGTCGCGCTGTGGGCCGGCATCTTCGCGTCGAGCCCGTTCATCTTCCACCAGCTGTGGAAGTTCATCGCGCCCGGCCTGTACAAGCGCGAGCGGCGCTACGCGTTCAGCTTCTCGCTGATCTCGGCCGGGTTCTTCGTCGGTGGCGCGCTGTTCTGTTACTACCTCGTCCTCGGCAACCTGTACTCGTACCTGCTGGGCTACGCCGACAAGAACAACCAGCCCGTGCTGTCGATGAGCACGTACTTCGACCTCACGAAGGACATGATGCTGGCCTTCGGCGCCGTGTTCGAGCTGCCGATCCTCATCTACTTCCTGGCCATGGCCGGCCTGGTCACGCCGCGCGGCCTGTGGAAGTTCAACCGCTGGTTCATCGTGCTCGCGTTCATCATCGGCGCGATCCTGACCCCGTCGCCCGACGTGGTCTCGCAGGTCATGATGGCGACGCCGATGATCGTCCTCTACAACGCGTCGATCCTGGTGTCGTTCCTGGCGCTCCGGCGACGCGAGCGCGCCGCCGCCAAGCTCTCGGGCTGACCGCCAAGCTCTCGGGCTGACAGAGTGGGCGGGCTGGACGATCGGGTGGCTTGCGGGCGGCCGTGAGCGCGGTCACCATGGCGACATGAGCGCCGAGTCGAGCCCGGGCGTGCTGGCGGTGGCACCGCTGCGGACCATGCCGTGGGCCACCATCGATCCCTTCCTGTTCTGCGTCCACCACCACGACGCCTACCCCGCCGGTGACGAGCGGATGGCGCCGCGCGCGTCGCTGGCCGGGCGCAGCCTCGGCTCCGACTTCGCCGGCAAGGACGGCTGGCGCATGTACCACGGCCAGACCGTGCCCGGCTTTCCGTCGCATCCGCACCGCGGCTTCGAGACCGTCACCGTGGTCCGGCGCGGCTTCATCGATCACTCGGACTCGCTGGGCGCGACCGCGCGGTTCGGCGCCGGCGACGTCCAGTGGCTCACCGCCGGCAAGGGCATCGTCCACTGCGAGATGTTCCCGCTGCGCGAGCGCGAGCGCGACAACCCGCTCGAGCTGTTCCAGATCTGGCTGAACCTGCCGGCCGCCGACAAGATGGCCGAGCCGCACTTCACGATGCTGTGGCGGCCGACGATCCCGGTCCGGCGCGTGGTCGACGACGCCGGGCGGGCGACGACGATCACCGCGATCGCCGGCGATCTCGCTGGCGCACCGGCGCCGGCGCCACCGCCGCGGTCATGGGCCGCGCGCGCCGACGCCCACGTCGCGATCGCGACCCTCGCGCTCGAGCCGGGCGCGCAGGTGACGCTGCCGGCGGTGGCCGACGACGTCCAGCGGGTCCTCTACTTCTTCGCCGGCAAGACCTTGCGGGTCGCCGGCCGAGAGGTCGCGGTCGGGCACGCCATCCAACTCGCGCCCGGTCACGAGATCGCCCTGGCCGGCGGCGAGGCCGCGTGCGACCTGCTGCTGTTGCAAGGCCGGCCGATCGGCGAGCCGGTCGCCCAGCACGGGCCGTTCGTGATGAACAGCGCCGCCGAGATCCGCCAGGCCTACGCCGACTACCAGCGGACCCGGTTCGGCGGCTGGCCGTGGCCGAGCGACGACCCGGTCCACGCCCGCGACCGCGAGCGCTTCGCCCGCCACGCCGACGGCCGCGTCGAGGAAGCCCCGCTCGGCTGAGCGCCGGCAAGCCGGTGTCGCATTGCCTGGACTGATTCCGTACCGGCGCGGCCGCCGTTCCTCGTCGGGCGTTCGCCAAGGCTCACTCGTCGACCGCGTCGATGACCAGCTCGTCCTTGCCGCTGGTCGAGTCGTGCTCGCGGCGGTAGCGGTAGCCGGGGTGCTCGTCGACGACCACGACCAGCGTGGTGTAGACCCGGTTGCCGGCCATCAGGTGGCCGCCGACGGTCTGGCCGTCGCCGTCGCTGACCGCGAGGTGCAGGTGCAGCTCGCCGACGGCCAGGTAGCCCGACAGCGCGACGACCTCGAAGTGGCCGGCCAGGGTGGTGGTCTCCTCGCGGTTGGCGTAGCGCAAGGCCACGTCGGTGAGGCTACCGACCGCGCTGACCACCGACGCCGCGCGCAGGTGGTGGGCGATGGCCAAGGCCTCGAGCTCGGTCTTGACGTCCTGACCCGGCTTGAGCCGGATCAGGTAGCTGCGGACCGCGGGCTCGGCGGGCGCGCAGGCCGCGAGCGTGGCGACCAGCCCGAGCGCGAGCGCGGCCGACCTCGCGAGCGCGCGCATCCGCTCAGAGCTTGTGAATCTATGAAGCTTCACAAGCTCTGTCGATCGGCTCGTCGACGAGGAACGTCGACGTCGCCTGTACGGAGACGAGTTTGTTTCACAAACTCTCAGCAGCCGCAGTCGTTGAACGGGAACTCGACGGTGCGGGCCGCGCTGAAGCCGCCGGCGCCGCGCTCGTACAGCGCGGTCACGATGCTGAAGTCGTCGGGATCGGCGACCAGCTCGATCGTGCCGTCGCCGTCGAGGTCGATGATCGCGGCGACCTCGAGGTAGCCCTGGTCCGGTCCCGACAGCAGCACTGGCTTGCCGCCCTGGTCTTCGAAGATCGCGGTCAGCGCGCCGAAGAACTCGCCGCAGCCGCTGCCCTCCTTGGCCGAGACCACCAGGAACCGGCGGGTGCCGTCGGTGAAGCCGGCCACGCTCGGCGCCTTGGTCCACGTGCCCTTGCCCTCGTAGTTGTCGACGAAGTCCTGCTGGATCGCGGCGTAGGCCGGCAGCTTGCGGAACGCTGCGACCGCCGCGTCGCCCTGCGCCTGCTCGGTCGCGGCCGGCGCGAACGGGGTCGCCGGGCGCGCGGCGTCGGTCACCAGCACCGGGTCGCAGTCGCCGTCGATCGCCAGCTCGCCGACCAGCTTGGCCGGGCTCATGTCGCAGATCGCGCGGGCCCGCTCGGCCTTCGACCACGGCTTGCCGCCGTCGATGCCGTCCCAGTTCTGGACCTCGCCGAAGTGCGGCGTGCCGCCAGCGACCAGCGCCAGGGCCCCGACCTTGGCCGGGCACTTCTTGCCGCGGGCGTCGTAGACCGCCAGCTCGCGGCTGGCCCAGCTCGCCGCCGACGGGACCTTGGTGGCGTCGCGCATCGCGTAGCTGAACGCGTCGGTGAACGGCCCGCGCAGGCGGCCGCTGCCCCAGTCGTCGCTGGCCGCGATGTCGATCACGACGTACGGCTTCTTGTCGAGCCTGACCGCCAGCCAGGCCTCGCCGGGGGCCATGCCGGCGAGGGCGCCCGACACCACCGACTGCACCATCTCCTCGCGGGCGATGCGCAGGCCGGCCGGGGTCTTGACCAGCACCATGCGCTTGGTGCCCTCGTCGGCAAACTTGCCCTGCTTGAAGCTCTGGGTCAGCTCGACCACCGGCGCCAGGCTGCTGCCCTCGACCTTGAGGTCGCGCATCGCGACCGTCATCGGGTGCTTGAACATCCGCTCGCGGTCGGCCAGCCAGCCCTTGCGATCGAACCGCCAGGTCCGCGCGCCGACCCGCTTCACCCCCTCCATCTTGTCGGCGTACAGGCCCTGATAGCCCGCGAAGTCGCCGCCGTTCTGCGCCGCCAGCCACGCGTCGAGCGCCTGCTGCACCGCCGCCTGGTCGACCTCGACCACCGGCGGCAACGGCGCCTCCGCATCGCCGCTGCCCGCCGCGCTGCCCGCGCCCGCGCTGCCCATGCCCGCGGCGCCGCCGGTGCCGCCCCCGCCGCCCTTGCCGGTGCCGTCGCCCTTGCCGACGCTGCCCTTGGCCGTCGCCTTGTTGTCCTTGGCCTTGCCGCACCCCGCCGCCGCCACGCCCAGCGTCAACGCCACGCACATCAGATCACGGATCATCATGGAGCCCTTCATCCGCGCACTCTACGTCATCTCCCCCACCCGCTGCACTCCGCCCCCTGGCGCGTGGACCCGCTAACAGCCGCAAGCGTTGAACGGGAACTCGACCGTGCGCAGCGGCGTGAAGCCGTCGACGTCGGCCTCGCCGTGATAGAGCCCGGTCACGACGACGTCGAGGTCAGCGGTGCCGACGGGCCCTGCAGCCGACCGCTGCCCCAGGCGTCGTCGGCGGTGGTCGTGATCACGACGTAGGGCTTGCCGTCCAGCGTGAGCGTGAGCCACGACGTGGCATCAACGGTGCCGGCCAGCGCGCCGCTCACCACCGACTCCACCATCTCTTCGCGTGCGATCCGCAGCCCGGCATCGCCAGCATCGGGGAGCAAGCAGACTATGCGAATCCAGGTACTTGAGCGTCCCTGGCACATGAAAAACGAGATCGTCGTACAACATCCTTGTCTTGCTGCAATCCTCAGTATACGACATTCTTGTCGTACGACGCTGGTGTTGTACGGCTGGCGGGCGAGCAGCGAGGTGGCCTCATGAACAACGTGGTCGGAAAGCCGGTGACCGGCGACAACTTCTTCGGACGCGAGGACGACGTCGCGCGGCTCACGCAGATGGCAGAGAGCGAGCATGTGCTGCTGCTCGCGCCGCGAC
Organism: Myxococcales bacterium; assembly: GCA_043775605.1. GTDB lineage: Bacteria > Myxococcota_A > Polyangia > Haliangiales > Haliangiaceae > UBA2376. The sequence continues at coordinate 9,178 of JAYVSF010000168.1, read as the reverse complement.
GGGTCGGAAAGACGTCGCTCTTGCTGGAGGTCCAACGGTCCATGCCCGAAGGCGGGCCGGTGACTGCCGTGTACATCAGCGTCGGTGGCGTGCGCGGCGAGCTGGAGTTCGTGCGCGTGATCATCGAGGCGGCCGCCGCGACCACCGTCGGCGAGTCGACGTCTTGCGGAACGATGGCTACCTGATCACCATGGACGATCGCTGGCGCTTCCGCTCGGGGCTCTTGCGCCGCTACTGGGCGAGGCACTGCGTATGACCCCGCCGCGCCGCACCACGGCCATCTACAACCCGAGCCTGCTGGCCAGGGACGAGCTGATCGCGACCTTCGCCGCCCGTGGGCCGCTGCTGGCGACGCTCGTCGACGACGTCCGGCGCGGCGGCAAGCAACACCACCTGATCATCGGTCAGCGCGGCGCCGGCAAGACGACGCTGCTCCTGCGGCTGGCCTGCGCCCTCGAGGACGACGCGGAGCTGGCGGGCAACACGATGCCGCTGCGCTTCCCCGAGGAGCAGTACAACGTCGGCCGGCCCTCCGACTTCTGGCTCAACTGCGTCGACGCGCTGATCGATGGCCTCGAGCGACGGGGCGAGGTCGTGGCCGCGCGCAAGCTCGACGCCGAGGTCGACCGCCTCGAGGACCTGGACGAGGACGAACGCGCGCACGGCGGCCTGGCCCTGCTGACCGGGTGGACGAAGCAGGCCCGACGCCTGCTGGTCCTGCTGGTCGACAACGTCGATCTCGTGCTCGAGCGGCTCGCCGGTCAGCACTGGGCGCTGCGCGAGGTGCTGTCGGCCGACAACCGGCTGATGCTGATCGGCGCCAGCTCGACGTTCATCCAGGAGTCGTTCAGCTACGGCGAGGCCTTCTACGACTTCTTTCGCATCCACGAGCTGGCGCCGCTGTCCGAGGACGAGGCCCGCGCCATGTTGCTGCGCCTCGCCGACGCGACCGGCGCCGCGCACGTTCACGAGGCGCTGGCCGAGCCCGGCCGGTTCGCAGCCCTGCATCTGATGAGCGGCGGCATGCCCCGCACGCTCGTGCTCTTGCACCGCATCCTGGCCAGCCAGTCGTCGGCCCGGGCCGAGGACGACCTCGAGGCGCTGCTCGATCAGGTGACGCCGTACTACAAGGCTCGATTCGACGAGCTGCCGGCCCAGAGCCAGCTCGTGGTCCACGCGCTCGCGATGCACTGGCATCCGATGACCGCCGTCGACTGCGGCGCCAGCGCTCACCTCGACGTCAACGTGGTGTCGTCTCAGCTCAACCGGCTCGTGCGCCAGGGCCTGGTCCGCAAGCTGGCCAGCGCCGACTCGAGCAAGCTCTCCTTCCTGATCAGCGAGCGCTTCTTCGCCATCTGGTACTCGATGCGCGCCAGCCGCCGGCTGCGCCGCCGGCTGCTGTGGCTCGTCGAGGCCGTCGAGGCCTTCTACGGCCATCGCGAGGTCGAGCGTCGCGCCCAGGAGCTGCTGGCCACATGTGAGGCGGCTGATGCTGGTGATCCTGCGCGGATGCTCGCCTATGCGAGCAAGGTCGAGGATGGCGCGGTGCGAGCGAAGCTGGAATTTCGCGCCGTGCAGGCGTTGGTTGGCGCGGACCTCGCCCGCGGCGCGCTCGCCGAGCTCCTCGATGTGGACGGAGAGGACCGCCATCTGATGCCCGTCATCGATCGCGTGCGGACGCTGAAGGAAATTCGGCAGCGCGTCGCAAGCACGGAGGGCGTAGACCCGACCATTGCGGCCCGCGCAGCCGACTGGATTGTTTCGCAGTTCGCGTTCGGGATCGGGTTCAAGGTCTGGTTGGCCAACAAGGAAAAGCAGCTGATCGAGCGCCTGGGACGCCTTCCCGTCACCCCGAACGAGCTGCAGGGACTCCAAGACGCCATTGGTCGGGGCGAAGTGCCGGCGCCGGCTGATGCTGTCAATGAACAAGAACTGGATCAGATCGCGGCCCTCGTGCCCGCCGAGACCGATCGGGTCTTCATGATGGGTTTGTTCTTCGCGTCCGCAATTGAGCAGGTGAGTGATAAGACCTACGCGCACGCAGTGAAGCTGGCACCCTCCGCCGCGGCCCAATCCCTCTGGGCCATCGCATCACATCTCAGGCCCGACAGGACGTTGCCTCCGGACGAGGTTGCGCGGCTCGTTCGCAAGGACCTGGCGCGGACGCTGAGGCTTCAGACGGAGCTGAGCATCGGCCACTTCGCAACGCCGTCGCTGTGGCGACCCTTCGTCGAGGCGGGCTGGGCGGCGGAGATCGCCGAGCTGTTGCGCGAGTACGGCTGGCACGAGCGACTGCCGCTGCTCTACGAAGCGTTGCGCGCGGCCGGCGAGGGTCGCCGAGGGGATCTCGTCTACCTCGCGCCGGAAGTGCGCAAGCCGACGGAGGAGGTCCTCGCGGAGCTGCTCGCGGGTGATCCGGTGCCGGAGGCGAGGCCGGCGGCCTACCAGGCACCTGCCGGCAAGGCGTCGCGGGCGCCGGAGCCGAAGCCTTCGCCGCGATCGTCGCCGAGGAGGTCGCGCGTCGGCGACGGCCAGTCGACGCCGCGCTCGGCGACCGTGCCCCCGAAGTACAAGCCTCCCTCAAAGGGCCCGCCCCGGCGTCGACCCTGACGACGGCCAGCATGCCCAGGCTCGCGGGGCGCTCCGCGCGCGCCCGCGGGTTCGCGCAGGTCAGCGGGTCGGGGCTTCTCGGCCGTCCAGCGATCGAGCCAGCCGAGGACCTCCTCGTGCCTCGCGGATGGCGCGGAGCGAGGACGGGCCGTCGACGAGTTGGACGCTGCCGTCGCGAACGGCGCGGGCGCGACGGATGACCTCGGTGCGCAGCTCCTCCTCGGTACCCGGTTCATCGGGACCGAGACTGGCGAGCAGCTCGTGGGCGAGCAGCTCGCGCTCTTCGGCGTTCAGCTCCAAGGCTGCCTGGAGGAGGTCTCGGGCTGTCACGGGCACGCGTCGATCGTAGTCCACCGTCCGCCGGCGGGCAACGGTCGTCGATCGGGCGCACGCAGGCGCCCGCAGCGCGAAGGCCGCGGCTTGCGTCAGTGCCCGGCGGGCTTCGCGGCGGTGTACTTGTCGAGCCAGCCGAGGACCTCCTCGTGCCAGCGCTTGCTGTTGGCCGGCTTGAGGACCCAGTGGTTCTCGCCGGGGAAGTACAGGAAGCGGCTGGGGATGCCCTTGCGCTGCAGCGCGGTGAAGGTCGACATGCCCTGGGTGTCGACGACGCGGAAGTCCTGGCCGCCGTGGATGACCAGGGTCGGCGTCGCCCAGTTCTTGATCAGGTCGATCGGGTTGTGCTTGCCGTAGGTCGAGGTGGCGTCCCACGGCAGGCCGCCGTGCTCCCACTCCGGGAACCACAGCTCCTCGGTGTCGAAGTAGGCCATGCGCTCGTCGAGGTTGCCGTCGTGGCAGACCAGCGCCTTGAACCGCTTGGTGTTGCCCTGGATCCAGTTGATCATGTAGCCGCCGTACGACGCGCCGAGCGCGGCCATGCGGTCGCCGTCGAGCCACGGGTACTTCGCCAGCGCGGCGTCGAGGCCCTTCATCAGGTCCTCGTAAGGCGCGCCGCCCCAGTCACCGTTGATCGCGTCGGTGAAGGCCTGGCCGTAGCCGGTCGAGCCGTGGAAGTCGATGAACACCGCGCCGTAGCCGTGGCCGGCGTAGGCCTGCGGGTTCCACCGGTAGTGAAAGTGATCGCCGAAGCTGCCCTGCGGCCCGCCGTGGATCAGGAACGCGACCGGCACCTTCTTGGTCTTCTTCGCGTCGAAGCCGGCCGGCTTCATCACGTAGCCATAGACGGTGTCGCCGTGCGCGCCCGTGAACGAGAACTGCTCGTACTCGCCCCAGGTGATCGCCGCGACCCGGGCGTCGTTGAGGTGGGTGACCTGGCGCTGGTCGCTGCCGTCGGGCTTGATCGTGAACAGCTCGGTCGGAAGCTTCAGTGTGTCCTTCGCGAACAGGAGGCGGGCGCCGGCCAGCCGGACGTCGCCGTTGGTGCCCTTGTCGACGAGCAGCGTGGCCTTGCCGGTGGCGGCGTCGACGGCGTACAGCGAGTGGTTGCCGACGTTGTCGGCGTCGGTGTAGATCGTCTTGCCGTCGGCGCTCCAGGTCAGGCCGCCGGGCGAGCGATCCCAGGCCTCGGTCACCGTCCGCGCCTTCTTGCTGGCGACGTCGACGATCACCAGCCGCTGGCGATCAGCCTCGTAGCCGGGCCGGGCCATGGCCAAGAGCGCGACCGACGTGCCGTCGGGCGAGAACACCGGCGAGTTGTCGTAGGCAAGGTTGGCGGCGGTCAGGTTGACCGGCTTGCTCTTGCCGTCGGTGGCGACCGTGAACACGTCGGTGTTGGTGGTCCACGCCTCCTCGCGGCCGCCGATGCGAGCCACGAACGCCAGCGCCTTGCCGTCGGGCGCGATCGACACCTCCTCCATGCCGCCGAACGGGTGGGTCGGCGAGTCGGTGGTCTGGCCGGCCGTGAGGTCGCGCGCGTCGTCGGCCGTGCCGCCGAGCTCGGGCGGGCTCCACACGAACAGGTGCGAGAACTTGCCGTCCTCCCACGTATCCCAGTGGCGGAACATGAGCTGGTCGTAGGCCTGGACCGTGACCTTGTCCTTGGCGACCGCGTCGTCCTTGGCCACCGAGTCGGCGAGGGTCTTGGCCTCGGGCCAGACCTCGAGCGCGAGCGCCAGCCGCTTGCCGTCGGGGAACAGGCGGAAGCCGCCGACGTCGACGGGCAGCTTGGTGACCTGCTCGGCCTCGCCGCCGGCCAGCGCGATGCGCCAGACCTGCGACGAGCCGCTGCGGGTCGACTGGAAGTAGATCCAGGCGCCGTCGGGCGACCACAGCGGGCTGGTGTCGTTGGCGGGATCGGTGGTCAAGCGGCGCGGCGCCGAGCCGTCGGTCCCGACCAGCCACAGATCGAAGCGGCCCTTGTTGGCGTCGAGGTCGGTGTCGCGCACCGAGAACGCGACCAGCTTGCCGTCGGGCGACACCGCGGGCTCGCCGACCCGCTGCATGGCCAGCATGTCGTCGATGGTGAGGCCGTGGGCCGGCGCGGCGGCGGCCGGCGCGGCGAGGGTGCCGAGGAGCAGCGCGGCGCCAGCGATGACGTGGCGAGCGCGAGGCGTGAGCGAGCGGTGGGTCACGGAGTCCTCCGGGGCACGAGCCCCTGCGCCGACGGTGATCGCCGATGCGGCGGCTGGTGTAGCCGCCGCTCCTCACGCCGTCAACGCCCGCCGGCCGGACGTCAACGTCCCGGCTTGCCGCTTGCGCGCTTCGCGAGATCCGGGACGGGCCGGAACACGAACGCGTTGGCCCGCTTGTGCTGGGTGAACCATCCGCGCGCGGCGAGGTCGAGCAGGTCCTTGCGCGCGGTGTCGTAGGCGCTGCCGTGGCTGCGCCGGTGGCTTTCGATCGTGACGTCGTCGGCGGGGTGGCGCAGCGCGCGGCCCACCAGCGCGATCTGGCGGTGGTTGAGATCGTCGGTCGCGCGGAGCAGTTGCTCGGTCTCGCGGACCTCGCGAGTCTTGCGCTTGAGGTACGTCGACAGATCGTCGATCGCCTGCCGGATCACGGCGAGCTGATGAGTCACGAAGTAGGTGACGTCGTGCGTGCTCTCGACCGTCGGCGTGGCCGTCGGGGCGGCAGCCCGCCAGCGCGCCACGATCAAGGTGTCTGGTTGCAGGCGCACTACTACTTGAAGCGCCTGTCCACCGATCCGCTCCATGGACGTCAGGCGACCGAGACGCTGGTGTCGGCGGCGGCGGTCGCGGTGGCGGGCAGGTGCGCGCGCTCGGCGGCGAGCCAGGCGGCGAGGTCCTTGTCGCCGGCGATCAGGCCGTGGCGGGTGGCGACCGCGGCCAGCAGCTCCTCGAGCGCGGCGCACGACGGCGGGCGATCGGCGGGGTCGAACGCCAGCGCGCCGAGCAGGATGTCGTCGAGCTCGGCCGGCAGCTCGGGCCGGGCGTTGCGCAAGGGTGGCAGGTGCGGCCAGCCGGTGACGCCGTACTGCAGGAGGATCGCGAGGTCGAGGTTGACCGGCGCGCCGCTGAACAGCTCGTAGCCGAGCGCGGCCACGCCGTAGACGTCGGCGCGGACGTCGATCTCGTCGCCGGTGCGCTGCTCGGGGGCCATGACCTCGACGGTGCCGCGGGTCTCGCCGACGCTGGTGGTGCGGGCGCCAGTCGCGGCCCGGGCGATGCCGAAGTCGCCGACCTTGACCGCGCCCTCGCTCGACACCAGCACGTTGGCGGTCTTGACGTCGCGGTGGATGATGCCGAGCGGGGTGCCGTCGTCGGCCTTCGCGATGTGGGCGGCGTGCAGGCCGTCGCACACCCGGCGCAGGATCGCGAGCGCGATCGCGGGCGGCACCTCGCCGCCGCGGGCCCGGATCGAGCGCAGCAGGCGATCGACGTCGGCGCCGTCGACGTACTCCATCGCGATGTAGTAGTCGTCGCCGACCCGGCCGAGGTCGTGGACCTGCACGATGCACGGGTGGGTGAGCTGCGCGGCCAGGCGGGCCTCGTTGAGGAAGTAGTTGACCGCCTCGGGGCGGCGGGCCATGTGCGGCTGCAGGACCTTGAGCGCGATGCGGCGGGCGAAGCCGGCCTCGCCGGTGGCGCGGGCCAGGTAGACGTCGGCCATGCCGCCCGAGCCGAGCAGCGACAGGGTCTGGTAGCGGCCGAAGCGGGTGCCGTCGGGGTCGCGGCCCACGGGCGGTAGGTCGAACTCGGGTGCGGTCGGCGGCTGACCGGGGGACGACGTCGTCGGCACCGACGTGCGCGCCGTGCTGGCGACGCCGCCCGGGCGTCGGCGGGCGAACAGGCCGAAGCCGAGGAGCCCGAGGCCGAACAGCGCAGCCAGCGGGCCGCCCGCGCGCGCCCAGCCCGGCGGCGGCGTCGGGGCCGACGGGGCGAGGAGCCGCAGCTCGAGCTCGGGCGCGCCGGTGATCAGGGTGGCGACGGTCCGCGCGCCGTCGGCCAGGCCGGGACCGAGCGGCAGCGTCTGCGCGCCGACCGCCAGCGTCGCGCCGAGCCCGCCGAGCGCGGTCATCACCGGCCGCAGCTCGATCGGCTGCGACACCGCGAGCAGGCCGCGGATCTCGGCCGCGCGCGCCGGATCCGAGGGCACGACCGCGACGACGTCGGCGGCGCGTAGCCCGGCGCCGTCGACGACCACGCGCGCCCCGAGCCGCTCGAGCCCGACCAGCGGCGGCGCACCGTCGGGCAGCCGCAAGAGCGAGCTGGCGGCACCACCGGCGACCGGCGCCTGGCCGATCTCGATCCGCTCGTCGTCGCGGGGTCGGAAGCCGCGCTCGGCGGTGGTCATGTCGAGCACGGTCGCGGCGTCGGTGGCGACCGCGTCGGCCAGCACCCGCAGGTCGGCGAGGGCCTGGGCCCGGCCCGCGGCCTGGGCGTGCGCGGCGCGGAGCTGCTCGGCCAGCACCCCGGCCGGGGTCGCGAGATCGACCGTCGGCACGCTCGCCCGCCGGCCGTAGCCGAGCCACAGCATTGGCGCCGCGGCCAGCGCGAGCACGATCCCGGCGGCCAGCGCGCGCCGGTCACCTGGCATGGGTCGATCCGTCCTCACTTGCCACGCGCGACTCCGAACTTGTCGTCCATCGGCCCGCGCGGCGCGTCGCCGTCGACCCCGACGTCGACGGTGTTGTCGCCGACCGCGATCGTGACCTCCTGCGTGATCGGCGCCTTCGAGCGCTCGCTCCACGCCCGCAGCCGGTAGCGACCGGGCGAAAGCGTGTGGAAGCGGAACGCGCCGTCGGCGCCGGGGATGACGTAGTGGGGCGCGTCGATCACGACGATCGTCGCCGCCATGTTGGCGTGGATGCTACAGCCGACGTGGACGATGCCCTCCTTCGCGAAGGTGACCGCGCGGGCCTCGCCCTGCCGGTACAGCCCGAGGTCGAACGGGTCGGCGATCGAGGTCGAGAACACGTTGTGGAAGATCGAGTCGAAGTTGGGGAACTCCACCGTCGAGCCGGTCGGGATCAGCATGAGCTGCGGTGCGAACTTGCGGCCGCGCTGTTCCATGATCCGCTGCTTGGCCCGGCGCGGCTTCCACGCGCGGTCGAGCGGCTCGAGGGTCACCAGCGCCAGCCCGCCACCGGCGGCGCCGGCGATGCGCACGGTGCCGGCCAGCGAGCCCCGGGCCGGAGGCTTCGGCGGCGGCCGCGGCGCGTCGGCAGCCTTGGCCTCCTCGGCCTCGTCGTCCTCGCTGTTGCCGACCGCCTCGGGCTGCGGCGCGACGTCGGCGACCTTGATCGGCGCGGTCGTGATCCGCGGCGGCGCGCCCTCGCGGAAGCGCGGCGCCAGCGCGGCGACCGCCTCGGGCCCGGTCAAGAGCTCGGCGGTCGAGAACAGCACGTCGGCGCCGCTGCGGTTGCCGCTGTCGAGCGAGGCCTGGGCCGACTCGATCAGGTCGGCGGCGTGGCGGAGCTGATCGGCGCGCTCGTGGGCCGGCCCGGTGAGGACGGGCTTGGGCGCCGGCGTGACCGCGATCACCCGCGGCGGCGTGGTCGGCGCGTGGCCACCGCCACCGCCACCGCAGGCCGCCAGCAGCCCGGCGCCCGCGATCGCCAGCACCAGGGCCAGCAGCGCCGGCGCGACGTTCGCGACGTGATGACGAGAACTCATGAATTGATCTATACGACGCAGCGGCGCCTCCGGATCGGTACGCATCGGGCCCCGCCCTCCAAGTTGCACCGCCTTCGAGGTGCACCAGGAGCGTGAAGCGCATCGGCGACGCACGAACGGGCTCTTGCTCCAGGCAGACCTCGAACCTCCCCGCGTGATCCCGTGGCCCGCAGAGTCATTGTAGATCGCTCGCCAAGGCTCGCTACTCGTCCCAGTCGCGGCGCGGGCGACGGGTGTCGATGCTGCGGGTCGCCTCGTCGGGGGCGGCCGGGCGTCCGCGCCGGAAGGGCGCGCGATCGTCGGGCTCGCTGGCGTCGGTGGTCGGCGCCGGCTCCTCGTCGAGGCGCGGGTAGCGGCGCGACTGATCGCGCGGGCCGAGATCGATCGCGCCGGTCGCGCCGTGACCGCGGCTCGACGACAGCACCTCGTCGCTGTCGTCGTCGAGGTCGTACTCGGGCTCGCGCCGCAGGTGCTCGGCCATCATCCGCAGATCGAAGCCGGCGGTGGTCTTGTCCTGCTCGCCGGGCGGAGCCGCC
>JAYVSF010000167.1:0-9707 GCA_043775605.1 Myxococcales bacterium | reverse complement strand
AGCGCCCAGATGGGCTTCGCGTGCTGCGCCTCGAACGCGCCCCAGGATCTCGGCTGCCCGGTCGAGCGCATCCTCGGCGTGTGCGCCCCCGTCATCCACGACTCGGAGGACACGACGTTCATGTCGGCCGCGATGGACTGCGCCGCCAACGGCGCGGACCTCTGCTCGATGGCGCAGACCGGCGTGCTGCGGACCCAGGGCGTCATCCAGGTCAGCACCTGGACCAACTCGCACTCGGACAACGACGACGGGAACGCGACCGACGCGGTCGGCTTCGCCGACGACAACCCCGACCTCAACAACAACTACGGCTACGCCTGCTGCGTGAAGTAGTCGATCCCGCCGTCGGTCGTGGTCCGGACAAAGCGCGCGGCCAGCGGCGGGACCGTGAGAAGGGCCGGCGGGTGCGCTGCCGGGTGGGCGCTATGCGTCGTCTTGCCGCCCATTAGACCTGCATCGGAACCTTTACTAGCGAGACGTATTCCTATAGAGTCTACGCATGAAGATCTTCCTATGCGGAAGATACGGAAGCGTGGCCATTGCCGGCGCCGCAATGCTGGCATGTGGCGTCGGGCACAATTCGGAGCGCAGTTCATCGCGTCGTGACTGCGTGCATCTGCGCGACCAGCTCGTCGCACTCCGACTGGCCACAGTCACGGCCGACTACGCGGCACACAAGGCCAATTTCGAGCGCGCCTTCGACCGCTCGTTTCTCGACGAATGCGTCGCCCATGTCTCGCGCGCAGACGTCTCATGCGCTTTGGCCGCCCACGATGGCGCGTCGGTGGCGGCATGCTTGGCGCGGTAGCTCACATGAACACGCGGCGGGTACCGCCCCTTCCACGCGACCCACGGCGCCGACCTGGAACAACGCATATGTCTATGTCCCGAGCGCGCTTCAACTCCCGTGCTGCGCGGGCTCTAGCGATCCTGCTCGCCGCCACGATGGCGACCCCGCTGCGGGCCTCCCCGGGCGAGATCAACACAGTACCAGCGCTCGCGATCGGGCAGGCGTCGCCGGCAGCGCCGGACATCAAGGCCGGCGACGCATCCGTTTCGACCCAGACCGGCGGGTTCCGGTACACGTACCCTATCGCGGTACCGCCGGGACGGCTCAACATGCAGCCGGCACTCCAACTCGCCTACTCGTCCCAGGGCCCGATCTACGGCGGCATTGCTGCCGGTTGGTCACTCGATATCCCCGAGATCCGGCGCGATATTTTCCCGTCGATCCTCAAACAGGATTACGGTCACGTGTTCGATCCACAGCGGTGGCGTAGGCAGCGCTTCGTGTCCACCCTGGCCGGCGGCCGTCCGCTGATCGAGGTCGACGAGCCGACCAGTGTCCCCGCCGACGCGCTGGCTACCTACCGCGCGCAGAACGACGAGACGTTCGACCGCTACGAGCGGCTCGAGGACGGTCGGACCTGGCGAGTGCGCAGCCACACCGGCGTGACGCACTACTTCGGTGAGCCCTCGCGCGCGCCCTTCAGCAGCGGCTTCTGGGCTCCGCTGACCCGATCCGTCGACGCGCACGGCAACACCGTCGAGTACATCTGGAGCGAGAGTTCCTGGTCCGCCACCAACCTCCAGCAGATTCGCTACACGTCGAACCCAGACGCGTCGCCCGCGCTGCCCGCGTTCGCCCAGGTTGACCTCGACTGGGAGGCGAGCCCGGTGTGCACGACCAGTATGGTGGTCGGCCAGTCCGTCGACAGCCGGCTCGGCATCGCCCGAGGTGTCCAGCGGCTCGAGAAGATCACCGCGATTGCCCACGCGCCGGGTGATTCATCCACGGTTCTCCATACCCGGCAGATCACGCTTGGCTACGATGCCGCCGCCGCCGACTGCGCAGCGAAGCACGGCCCGATCAACCTGCTCACATCTATCCAGGAGAGCGCGTGGGGCAACGACGCGCCGCGCGCCGACCTGCCGGCCGTGACATTTGAGTACAACCGCCTTGCCCGGACGTTCGACGAGAGCAAGGTCCAACCGGCGGTCAACGGGTCGAACACGCTCGGATTCGAGCAGCCTGAGGTCGGGGCCCAGGTCGGCAATCTCGGGAGCGGGACCCGGCGGCCGGGCCCTTCGTGGCCGTCGGTCGAGACGATGGCGCTCGACTTCGATGGTGACGGTCTGCAGGACCGCCTGTATGTCACCACGGCCGGCAGCGAGTGCAAGCTGTCATGGCAGAAGAACCTCGGTCGACAGTCCAGCACCGGCAACCTCGTCTTCGCCGCGTCGAATACCCCACTCACCTTGCCCCGATTGCCTTGGGCAGGGAGCGGCGACTCGAAGTCGTCGGACGAGTGGTGCTCGCTGAGTGCCCAGTACACCCGCTACGCCAACCGAGCGCCCGACGGCGAAGAGTGCACCCAGACATCCGGCAGCTACCTGGCCTATCGCTGGCTCGACATGACGGGCGACGGCCTGCCCGACCTCGTCACCGGCATCCACCACGACCCTCAGTTCTTCAATCCCGATTTCATCAACACTACCTATCCGGTCTCCGGTGGCTGGCCGGCGTGCGACGCCACCGACGACCTGCGCTGCTCGGCGCTCGACGCCGGCTGCGTCCTGGACTCGGTCATCGACTGCTCTGGCACCACCACCACATGCGATTTCGGGGACGAGGTGGCCACGTGCGTCGACGACGCGCCACGAGTGGCCTGCGGCGCACTCGCCCGCACACACAACCAGATCCTCGATGGCAACTGCTTCTTTGATTGCCTCGATGAATGCTTCGGCTGCAGCACCAACGTTGAGCAGCACGAGGGCTGCCCCGATGACCAGTGCTTCACCATATGCCAGGACCAGTGCACGCGGAGTGACACGTTCGACCCTGGCTTCACCCCGGCGCTCGATTGCGACGTCAAGGCCGAGTACCAGCGCTGCGGTGGCTACCCGTGGATGATCTACGAGAACACCGGCGGTGGGCTAGCGGTGCACCCGATGATCCGCTATCAGCCCATTCCGCTCGAGTCCGACAACGGCGACTCCTCATTCGGCGGTGGTTACATGTCCGGCACCAACCGAGCGGTGCAGGACATCGATGGCGATGGCAACCTCGACGCGATCATCCGCGGCCGCGCGCTGGCAGGCACGGGTGACAACATGGAATGGTGGGAGGTCTACCCGGGCGACGGTCATGGCGGGTTCGAGACCTTTACCTCGCCGGGCGGAGAGGGCGCGTACCTCTGGCACGTGCCCCCGCACGCGCCGATCGCCCTGGGCTGCGCCTCGTCCCCGGGAGTGCCCTGCAACGCGCTCACTATCAACCCGGGTACACAACTGACCAACGTCGATGTCCGCGGGTTGTCGATGCTGGTCGACCTGACAGGCGACGGTGCGGCCGATCTCGTCTGGAAGGCAGCACTAGACCAGTTTGCCGCGCACCGGCCAATGCCACCAGTCTGGACGTCAGTGGACGACCTCGCGCCGATGGTGATGTACCCGAATGATGGCCGCCGGTTCTTGTACAGCGGGCCGGACACTTCGCCCTATGGCTGGCCGATGTCCAACCCGTCGTCGACGTACCTGTCGCGATCATACTTCAACTCGACGTCCGTGCTCGGCCAGTTCCCGACCGCAGGGACCAGCACCGCCAAGGCTCGCCTGTTCGATCTGGACGGCGATGGTCGTCTCGACCTGCTGGCGGCCGGCTGGAACAGTTCGAGCACCCCCGCAGCATGGGGACCGATGTCGCTGTACATCAACGGCGGCGGCAGCTTTCTCACCTCGTCGGCGCTCAGCAGCTCCGAGCAGTCGAAGCTGACACCCGAGACCAAAGCCCTCCCGACCTATCTTGCGCCGCCGCGCGAGTACGGGTGGGCCTTGACCAAGGATCTGATCGACCTCGATGGCGACGGGCTGCTGGAGGCGTGGACGTTCAACGGCGAGTACGCGACCTACTACCGCGACAGCGACCGGCAGCCGCTACGCCTCCTCAAGCACATCGACAACGGCCGTGGCGGTCGGACCGACATCACGTACGGCGCGAGCACCGACACGGCCACGGTCACTCAGGACGCCGGACAGCACAGGGCCATGCCGGCCGTCATCTGGGTGGTCTCGGCGACGACATCGAGCGACCAATGGGACGCGGGCGACGACGCGACGACGTCGTACGCGTACCGCTATCCTGTTTGGAATCAGGACGACGACCAGCGCTGGGGGTTCCGGGGCTTCGAGGAAGTGACGACCACGAAGCCGTCGGGCGGCAAGGTGGTGGCCGACTACGGCTACGTGCCCGACTGGCGGGGCAAGGCGACCCTCGCGCGGATGTACGCCACCGAGGACGCCGCCAACCCGAGGACCATCACCGAGGAGGTGTGGACCGAGCTGCCGCTGTTTGGGGGGGCGATCTCGACCTTCCACCCATCCATCGAGAGGTCGTGGACCTGCGCGACGGGCCAGACCGAGGCGACATGCCGCGCCGCGGACGCAGGCAGGATCACCAAGATCAGCACCTGGGCCAACAAGGGCGGCCAGTTGTGGGTCATGGACGAAGGCGAGACGCGCGACAGCGCCACGTACGACGCCGGCGATCGGCGCTCAGTCGACGACTACGACCTAGTGTCCGCCGACAGCACGTATCGCCTCCACCACGTCGCCCACTCCGAGAAGGTCTCGCTCGATGGCATCCAGGTCAACGACGTTCTCACGAACTACCAAACGTACACCTACGATCCCGACACCGGTGATCTCAGCGGGCAGTCGCAGTACTTCGCCGCGGACATGGTCGACCACGCCGACACGACCTTCAGCTATGACACCGACGGCTCCGGTGTGAAGATCCACGAGCGGCGTCCGCGACACCAGCCAAGCGGTCCCGAGAGGACCTACGCCTACGACGCGACCAAGCGGTTCGTGGTGTCCGAGGCCAACGAACTGGGCCAGACAATGACCACCGAGTTCGATCCGGGGACCGGCGCCCAGCTGTCGTCAGAGGGACCCAACCGGGTGAGCTGCGGTGGCGGCTGCAACAACGTGCAGAAGACGTGGACCGACGTCGACGGCCTCGGACGCCCGATCGGCACCTACGTCAACCGGGAGGTCAGCGGTGTCTCGGCGTGGGCGAAGACCAAGACGTCAACGACATCGTACCGTGACGGCACCGGCGTTCTCCACCCGGGAACTGTGGTCGAGCGACTGATCGACTACGACGCCAACCGTTGGACGCGCGAGGAGACGCAAGTGGATGGCAGGGGACGGCCGACGCGGATCACCACTCGGACAGGCGGGCCAACGCCCGATGCGGTGACGATCACGGACTACGACCCGAGTGGCAACGCCGTGGCGGTCACGAGGCCTGATCCGTCCGCCGCGGTCGGCTCGACGGCGACGGTGACGACCACCTATGGCTACGATAGCCTCGGTCGGGCTATCTGGACCAGGCGGCCGGCGGCGGCTGGCGCCGCCAGCGGGCTCGACGTCGTCTACGACGGCCTCACGGTCCGGTCCGCCGACGTAACTGGGGCGCGGGGTGGCGTGGCGGCCCGGAAGGTGATCATCCACGACCACTTCGGCCGGATGAGCGAGGTGCGTGAATACACCGATGTCGGCTCCAGCTACGTCACGACCAGCTACCAGTACGGCCCGCGCGATGCAGTGTCGCGCATCGAGAGCCCAGATGGCGTGATCACCGAGCTGACCGAGGACTTCGCCGGCCGGCGGACGAAGATCGTCCGGGGCGGCCGGACCTGGGACTACGACTACGACAGCAACGGCAACCTGCTGACCGTGGTGTCGCCGGCGCCGAGCCTCGCGCTGTTGGGGGACTACACGATCTCCTACGTCTACGATGACATCGACCGACCGACCTCGAGGTCGGTCGGTGGCCGCGATCTTTCGTCCGCCGACCAAGGACTTCTCGGCGTCGGGATGATCACGTTCGGCTACGATGACTGCCTGAACGGGATCGGGAACCTGTGCACGGTGACCCTGCCTGGCGGTCAACTGACGACGACCTATGCCTACGACGCTGAGGGCAACCGGGCGTCCGAGAGCCGACACTTCAACTTCGGCGGAATCACCGGGACCCGCGCGATCGCGACGGCCTACGGACCGGACCGGCGGGTGGCCGAGCGGACCTTTGCCGACAACGCGGTCAGTTCGAGCGCGAAGACCCGCGCTCGCTACGCCTACGACGATCGAGCGCTGCCCGAAGCCGTGGCGTGGGTGACCGCCCGCAGCCTGCCGAGCCCGGACGCTCCGCGCACGGTCGCATCCCAGACTCGCAACGTTGCGGGCCAAGTGATGGTTCGCAGTGCGAACCTCTCGGCTACACCTGGGACCACCGGCTGGCGCGACCTCACCTCGACCTGGACGTACGACGAGCTCGGTCATGCCACCTCGCAAGTCGTGGCGGACAGCACCGGCGCGCAGTACGCGCGCCAGACCCTGACCTATTACGGGCTCGACGACCCGGCGACCCTGCAGCATGTGCCCGGCTCAACCACCACCGCCGGCTTCGACTTCGCCTACACCTACGACGCGCGCCATCAACTCACCGGGGTCAGCGAGGGCGCTGGCAAGTTCACAGCCGGCTACGGCTTCACCGCCGGAGGCAAGCTGCACAGCGCCAACGTCAGCGCCGCCGGTCAGGTCGGGGGCACGGTCATCAACCGCAACGTCACCTACGCCTACGGCTCATCGGTCGATCCCGAAGCGGTCTCGGCGCTCAAGCCGGTCGGCGGGGGCACCGACCTGCGCAACTACAGCTACGACACCGTCGGCAACCTCAGGGAGCGACGCAACGGTGCGCCCACCGCCAATCCGACCGACGTATTCCTGTACGACGGGGAGGACCACCTGCGGCGCGCGCGGAAGTACTCGGGCACGACCGTGATGGGCACCGAGGAGTACTACTACGACCATGAGGGTCAGCGCGCCGCGGTGGTGACCCGCGCCGCCGCCGGTTCCGTCTCTGGTGTACGAGTCTTCATCGGTGCGACCGAGATCGAGCTCAGCGGCTCGGGGAGCATGCTCAAGGCGTACGCCAACCTTGGGCTCGGGACACCGGTGGGCCGCGTGGTCTCGCCGAGCGGCGGCTGGGTCGCGGGCTCGACCGCGGTCCTCGCTGCCAACCTTGAGCTGACCTACCAGGGTCTGTCGAGCAACTCGATTCTCTCGCTCAACCCCAACGGCGCGATCTACGCTGCGTTCGTCTACGGACCGTACGGCGAGGTCATACAGGCCACCGGCCCAGGGGTCTCGTCGACGCGGGTGCGATTCAATGGCAAGTTCCGCGACACCTTGACGACGCTCCACTACTACGGCGCTCGATACTACGACGACCTCTCGCTCAGTTGGACCCAGGCCGATCCCAAGTACCGGTTCACACCCGACGCCGCCTGGGGCAGCCCTCGGCGGGGCAACCTCTACTCGTTCACGGGCGGCAATCCGTTACGCTACCTCGACCCAGACGGCAAGGACGTCTACTTCGTGATCATGACCAACAATCGTCAAATCGATGTGGATGCGGCACGTACTCGGGTGTTCAATATTTGGTCTAGTCTCGACTACGATCCGAAGGAAGATCTCGTGTACCTACTGTACGTGCCGGATCTCGGCACGATCGCCGCTCAGGTTGCGATCGTCGTCAACAATATCCCGAAGCAGTTTGGCTACACCGTCGAGGCTTCGGTCTTCGGACATTCGACAGGCGTCGATGGCCCCCGCGGCGACAAGGCGACTTCCGGTCCCTACGGCAACGGCAACCAGCTCACGGGAGCAGGTTGGGCGGCAATCAACTTCAACTGGAAGCCGTACGGCCAGAGCCACGCCTACTTCTACGGTTGTCGGGCGTTCACATGGGCGCGCGACGTCTTTGCCAAGGAACAGGCCGGCGTTGGCTGGGCTGCCGGTTTCGAAGGGTGGACCTACCCGTCGATCCGGCCCAACGAACATATGTGGCTCGAGCGGTGGGCCGGAACCGACCAGTCCGTGTACATGATCGGCACGAGCGCTCGGAACGCGTTCATCCGCGACAACCAGCAACTGGCGCACTACGTCTTCGGCGCCGACTACTCCGAGCGCATGAAGGCGGTCCGCCCCGACGGGCGGCTCGGTCAGGTAAGCTACGATGAATGGAGTCAGCCGTACATCGAGGAGAACGAGTGATCCATCGTGTCTTCCTCGGCGTAGCCTTCGTCGTTTGCCTCGTCGGCGGATGCGACTGGACCCGCCCACGATGCGAGGGGCCAGCGGATCTGTGCGAATATCACGGCGATCCCTCGAGCATGTTCTGCGGGCGACGGTGGTCAAACGATCACACCTCGATCCTTTGCGAGGGTGCGCGCATCACGACGGATGGCCTGCAGCCGTTCACGCACCTGAAATCGGTGCGACTCGTCGACGTCAAGCTGCGCCCCGGCACGCAGCCGCCCAACCAAGGGTTGCAGGTCCTTCATCTGTTGCGGGTCGAGCTGATAGATGTGGACATACCGGAGCGATTCCCGGCCGTGACATCACTCATAATTGATCGTACTGGCTTCGACCTGCGGGCCCTACCGAGGATGGGCCGACTCCGCGACCTGCTGCTGGTCGACTCCGATGCGCCCGAGGCGGCCGATGTGCTTGCGCTCCGAGAGTTGCAGGTAGTGCAATTCCTCCACTTGCGCTGCGGCGCGCCCGACTGCGCGCGCACCCTCGGGCAGCGACTGTTGCACGATCGTCCCTCCCTCACCGTTCGCGTCGATGGCCAGACTCTGTCTCCGATTCCCTGACGCTGTCTGCATCCCAAGGGGCGAGGCCAGGCGCCGCAACGGTCTCACGATGTGGCAGATCGGAGCGGCAGGCGCTGGTCCTGCGCGCGGCCGGCCGGCTGTCGACGACCACCTGGACCAACTCGCACTCCGACAACGACGGCAGCCAGTACAGCCTGATCAACGGCGGCACCTCCGACGACACCCACCCGTCGTACCAGTACGGGTTCGCGTGCTGCGAGTCGAACGCGCCGATCGATCTGTCGTGCCCGGTGGCGCGCATCGGCGGCGTGTGCGCGCCGACGATCCACAACGCGGTCGACACCAGCTTCCTGGCGGCGGCCCAGGCCTGCACGATGACCGGCGCCGATCTGTGCTCGACCTCGGAGGCGGCGGTGCTGCGCCTGTTCGGCTCGCTCAGCGGCCCGGTGTGGACCAACTCGCACTCGGACAACGACAGCAACAACGCGGCGCCTGGCACCGGCGGCGTGCCCGACAACCCCAACCTCGGCAACAGCTACGGCTACGCCTGCTGCCTGAAGTAGCCGACGGGAGCGATTGCGCACGCGGCGGGTCGCCGCCGGGCGCGGGCGACGTATGCTGCGCGCCATGGCCCTCGAAGTCTCCGGCAAGCTTCACCTGATCGGCGAGACCGCGCAGGTGTCCGAGCGGTTCACCAAGCGCGAGTTCGTGGTCTCGCTCGCCGACAACCCCAAGTACCCCCAGCTGGTCCAGTTCCAGCTCACCGGCGATCGGGTCAACCAGCTCGACGCGTTCCACGTCGGCGACGAGGTCCGGCTCGAGTTCAGCCTGCGCGGCCGCGAGTGGCGGAGCCCGAAGGGCGAGGTGAAGTTCTTCAACAGCCTCGACGTCTGGCGGATCGAGCCAGCTCGTGCGGGTTCGTCAGGCGGCGGCGGCGGCGGCGGCGGTCGCGGTCGCGGAGGTGGCGACTGGCGCGGCGAGGATCCGCGCGGCGGCGGCGGCGGCGGCGGCGGCGGT
>JAYVSF010000166.1:0-2657 GCA_043775605.1 Myxococcales bacterium | reverse complement strand
GTGCTGCTGGCGCTGGCCCTGGCCTGGGCCGAGACCCTCGGCGCCCACGATCTGTTCGTCGGCGTCAACGTCCTCGACGCCAGCGGCTACCCCGACTGCCGGCCCGAGTTCGTGCGCGCGTTCGAGGCCCTGGCCCAGGTCGCGACCCGCAGCGGCGGCTACCGGGTCCACGCGCCGCTGATCGCGATGACCAAGGCCGACATCATCCGGGCCGGGCTCGCGCTCGGCGTCGACTACGCCATGACCCACTCCTGCTACGATCCGTCGGCCGATGGCGGCGCCTGTGGTCGCTGCGACGCCTGCCAGCTCCGCCGCAAGGGCTTCGTCGAGGCCGGCGTGCCCGACCCGACCCGCTACGCCTAAGAGTCCGGTTGTTGACCGACCGCGCCCCCAGGCGGCGGCGGGCCCGCGCTATGCTCCGCCGCCGTCATGAAGCTGGGCACGCTGCTCCTGCGCAACGCCGCGGTCTCGCTGTCGCAGCTCGAGGCCGGGCTGCGCTCGCAGATCCT
Organism: Myxococcales bacterium; assembly: GCA_043775605.1. Classification (GTDB taxonomy): domain Bacteria; phylum Myxococcota_A; class Polyangia; order Haliangiales; family Haliangiaceae; genus UBA2376. The sequence goes on along the minus strand of JAYVSF010000166.1, from coordinate 2,148 downwards.
GTACGGCGGCCGGCTCGGGACCAACCTCATCGAGCTCGGCTTCGTCGACGTCGACGCGCTCACCGCCGCGCTCGGCGACCTGTACGGCCTGCCGGTCGCGACCGAGGCCCTGCTCGACGCGGTGGCGCCGGCGACCGTGGCCCTGGTCGACGCCCGCGCCGCCGAGCAGCTCGGCGCGATCCCGCTCGGCCAACTCGGCGCGTTCCCCGACGCGCTCGCGGTCGCGATGATCGATCCCCGCGACGAGGCGACCATCGAGGAGCTGGGCACGCTCAGCGGCCACGCCATCGCGCCCCACGTCGTCTCGGAGGCGCGCGGCCTCTACTACCTCGAGCGGCTGTACGGCCTGACCCGCAAGGCCCGGTTCGTCCGCCCCGGCACCCGCCGGGTCTTGCACGCCGCGGTCGAGCGGCGCCGGACCCAGCCGACCGGGGGCCAGGTCGCGTCGCCGCGGGTCGAGCCCCGCCGGACCGCGCCGCCGGTGGTCATCCCGCCCTTGCCGGTGCCCGAGCCGGCGATCACCTTCGGCGACGCCGCCGAGCGCCTGCGCGACGCCACCCACCGCGATCAGATCGCCGCGGCGCTGGTCGAGTACGCGATCGGCCGCACCGCTGCGCTCGTGATCTTCCTGATCCGCGACGGCAACGCGCTCGGCTGGCGCGGCATCACCTCTCAGCCGGCGCCAACCGCGATCACCGACCTCAGCTGGCCGCTCGGCGCTGCGTCGGCGCTGCAGGCTGCCAACGACGACGGCGTGCCGTTCCGGGGGGCGTCGCCGGCGCCCGGTCATCCGATCGAGAGCCGGCTGTGGACCGCGCTCGGCCTGGCGTCCCCGCCCGAGATGCTGGTGCTGCCGATCGTCGTCCGCCAGCGCCCGGTCAACCTGGTCTACGCCCACCCGCTGCCGGGCGGCGGCTTCCCCGAGCCGATCGCGCGCGAGCTGCTCGCGCTGTGCACCCGCGCCGCCGACGCCTACGTCCGCCTGATCCAGCGCGCCAAGACGTCGTGAGCCCCGTCAACATCAGGGGCGCGAGACGTGAAGATTCGATGAAGCGGCGGCGTGCGCGCTCGAGATCGCAGCGCGCAGCCGGGATGTCACCCGTGGCCAGCGACCGTCGCTTGCCGGCGATGACCGCGCGGGCCACGGTCGAGTCACCATGGATCGTCGCGCATGACGTCAGCCGGTCGTTGGGCCCCGCGCCCTGGGTCATCGGCGGTGGTGCTGGCCGCGATGGTGGCGTGCGGCGGCGGCGACCCCGCGACCCCAACCGCCGACGGTGCGGTCGACGGTCCGGTGACGATCGACGCCGCGCCCGGGCCCGATGCCGCGTGGCAGCCCGACGGTCCGCCGACCCGGCAGGCCTGCACCGATCGCCTCGGGACCGCCCTCACCAGCGTCCACGGTCGGCTCGACGGCTACCTGGTCGCGATCGTGCCCACCACCACGCGCACCTGCAACGGCGACGCGACCCACGTCCACCTCCAGGTGCGGACGAACGGCGCGATCTACGACGTCGCCGTCAACGTCTCGGATCCGGCCAACGTCGATTACCTCGCCCGTGATCTGCCCATGCCCGACGGGCCGTGGCAGGAGGGCTGGCACCCCGGGCAAGGCGGGCTGTTCGACTACGTCGCGCTCGGCCTGCACTCGCCCGACTTCACGCCGATGCCCGAGGCCCAGCTCACCGCCGCCCTCGCCACCGAGCTGGCGACCGCCAACCACGTCTCGGTGTTCATGACCGGCTACGGTCCCGACGGTGGCCACCTGGTCCACCGCAACCGCGGGGCCGACGGTGCGATCGTGCTGCGGCCGCTCGGCGCCGCCCGCGCGCTGATGTTCCGCTTCAGCACCAACACGTTCTGATCCGGCGTCCCACCCACGGGCGTGTCATCCTGGCGTGATGTGGCGCTGGTGCCTGCTCGTCGTGGTCGTGGCCGGTTGCCACGATCGGGTGACCTACGCCGTAGCGACCGGCGCGCGTGACTGGTCAGCCCACCCCGCGGTGGTCCAGCAGGCGGCGCCCGGCGCGGTCTACGCCGTCAGCGACATCCACGGCGGCTACCGGCGCTTCACCACGCTGCTGGCCCGCAACGGCCTCATCTCCGCGGCGCCGGCGATCCCCGGTGACGTCCAGTGGTCGGGCGGCG
>JAYVSF010000165.1:0-4060 GCA_043775605.1 Myxococcales bacterium | reverse complement strand
GGCGATGAAGTGGGACGGCGGCTTCGTCTGGGCCTGCAAGAACTACGACGGCGACGTCCAGTCCGACAGCGTGGCCCAGGGCTTCGGCTCGCTCGGCCTCATGACGTCGGTGCTGCTGACCCCCGACGGCAAGACCGTCGAGGCCGAGGCCGCGCACGGCACGGTGACCCGCCACTTCCGCGAGCACCAGAAGGGTCGGCCGACGTCGACCAACCCGATCGCGTCGATCTTCGCCTGGACACAGGGCCTCAAGTACCGCGGCCAGTTCGACGAGACGCCCGAGGTGGTCGCGTTCGCTGACGCGCTCGAGCAGGTCTGCGTCGCCACGGTCGAGAGCGGCAAGATGACCAAGGACCTCGCGATCCTGATCGGGCCCGCGCAGCCGTGGCTGACGACCGAGGCCTTCCTCGACGCGATCGACGAGGGTCTGCGGACCCGCCTCGCGGCCTGACGATCCGCGGGCGCGCCTACTCGCGCACGCAGTCGAAGGTCAGCGGGATCGGCGGGCCGTGGTCGATGACCTGGAAGTCCTCGACCCGCAGCGCGAGGAGATCGTGCGAGCCGAGCAGGCCGTCCCACTTGGCGGCGGTGTGGCGGTCGCTCTGGGCGGTGAGCGCGATGTTGCCGCCGTCGGCGTGGAACATGCCGTAGCGCTGCAGCGCCCGCGCGACTACCCGCGCGCCCTCGGTCGGCAGCGACGCCACCGGATAGTCGGCGCGCAGCCGGAGGTGGACGCCGTAGTACGGCGCGTTGGCGCTGCCGCTGGTGTTGGTGCCGTGGGTCGCGGGCGGGACGAAGCCGCGCTTCGGCCGGTTGTTGGGCAGGATGAAGCGGATGGCGTGGCGGATCTCGCCGGCGGCGACCTCGTCGGCGGTGAACAAGAGCGGCGCGATCGGGAAGCCGGCGGCGTCGGCGCTGGTGCACTGCAGGCCGCGGCCGCGCAGGCCGAGCGCGGGGCTGGTGTTCCAGTCGGCGAGGCAGCCGCCGTCGAAGGTGTTGCCAACGAGGTTGGCGCGCCACATCTCGTACAGGTGGTGCTCGGCGGGCGCCCACACCAGCAGGTGACAGTCGCCGTCGCTGACACAGGCGTAGCCGGCCTCGCCCTCGAGGTTGCCGCCGGCCGGCACCGGCATCGGCACGTGATCGCAGTCGGGGTCGAAGAAGTCGCCGGTGGGCGTGAAGGTCCGCTTGGCCGGGGTCGCGCCGTCGACCCGCAGGACGTCGAGGCTGAAGTCGATCTGGAAGCGGTCGCCGTTGCCCCAGCCGCCCTCGGCGCGCAGGGCCGCGATGATCGCCGCCGAGTTCGCGGTCGGGGTCGAGGCCGAGACGTCGACGTAGAACCAGGCCCCGCCCGGGAAGTAGCGCCCGTCGCCGGCCGCCGGACCGTCGACGCCGATCGCGGCGTCGCCGGCAGCATCGATCGGCGCGCTGCCGCCATCGCCACCGCAGGCGGAAGCCACCAGGGTCAGGATCATCGCGACGGGGCTGAGCGAGCGAGCGCGCATGCCGCGATGCTCGCACGGCGCGCGGCGGTCGGGCACGCCTGGGTGCAGCGTGCGGTCAGCGCGAGTCGACGTCGAGCGCCCGCGAGGACGAGCGCGACGACCGCCGCCGTGCGTGGCCTGGCGACCATGGACGCACGCCTGCGGCCCGCGGTCTACTATGCGCCGATGGCCTCGCCGGATTCGCGCGAGCCGGCGTCCGCCGGCGCTGAGCAGGGCGCCCTGTTCGCGGCCACCGCCGCCGCCGCCGCCGAGGCCCTGGTTACCCTCGACGGCGAGCTGCAGCGGGTGGTGTTCCGCGCGGCCGACACCGGCTTCACCGTCGCCCGCATCGCGCTGGTCGGCGGCGGCGAGGCCACCGCGGTCGGCGAGCTGGGCGGGCTGCCCGAGGGCACGCCGCTGCGCCTGCGCGGCGCCTGGGTCGAGGACCGCAAGTTCGGTCGCCAGTTCAAGCTGGTCGGCTATCAGCTGCGCAGCCCCGAGACCCTGGTCGGCATCGAGAAGTTCCTCGGCTCTGGCCTCATCCCCGGCATCGGCCCCGAGCTGGCCCGGCGGATGGTCGCGCACTTCGGCATGGACACGCTGCGGCTGATCGAGACCGCCCCGGCCCGCCTGACCGAGGTCAGCGGCATCGGCGCCGGCCGCGCCGCCCGCATCGCCGCCGCGTTCGCCGAGCATCGCCACGCCCAGGACGTGATGGTGTTCCTGCGCGGGCACGGCGTGTCGGCCGCGTTCGCCGGCCGCATCGTCCGCCGCTACGGCGCCGACGCGATCCGCATCGTGCGCGAGAACCCGTACCGGCTGGCGCTCGAGATCTGGGGCATCGGCTTCCGCACCGCCGACGCCATCGCCGAGAAGCTCGGCATCGCCCGCGACGCGCCCGAGCGGCTGCGGGCCGGCCTGATCCACGTCCTCGGCGAGCTCGGCGACGACGGCCACACCCACGCGCCCGAGGACGCGGCCCTCGACCGCGCGGCCGAGCTGCTCGCGGTCGACCGCGCCAAGCTGGCGGCGCCCGTCGACGAGCTCGAGCGCGCCGGCCTGGTCGCGCGCGAGGTCCTGGGCGATCGCGGCCGCTGCGTGGCGCTGGCCGAGATCACCGCGATGGAGCACGAGGCGGCGACCGCGTTCGCCGACCTGCTGCGGACCCCGACCCGGGCGGTGGCGCTCGACGTCGAGCGCACGGTCAGCGAGTTCGAGCTGGCCAGCGGCTTGGCCCTGGCGCCGCAGCAACGACGGGCGGTGATCGCCGCGGCGATCGACAAGTGCGTGGTCATCACCGGCGGGCCCGGCGTCGGCAAGACCACGATCATCCGCGCGGTGGTCGATCTCGCGGCCCGCATGCGGCGCACGATCGCCCTGGCCGCGCCCACCGGTCGCGCCGCCAAGCGCCTGGCCGAGGCCACCGGCGCCGAGGCCCTGACCCTGCACCGGCTCCTCGAGTACCAGCCCCAGACCGGCGAGTTCGCCCGCGGCCGGCTCGATCCGCTCGCCGCCGATCTGCTGATCGTCGACGAGACGTCGATGGTCGACCTCGCGTTGTTCCGCGCGGTCATGATCGCGCTCAAGCCTGGCGCGCAGCTCGTGCTGGTCGGCGACGTCGATCAGCTGCCGTCGGTCGGCGCCGGCGCGGTGCTGGCCGACGTGATCGCGTCGGGCGCGGCCACGGTGGTGCGCCTGACCGAGATCTTCCGGCAGGCGGCGCAGAGCCGCATCGTCACCAGCGCCCACCGCATCAACCGCGGCGAGCTGCCCGACCTCGACGGCGGCGTCGCCACCAGCGACTTCTACTTCATCGCCCGCGACGAGCCGGTGGCCGCGCGCGACACCGTGATCGAGCTGGTCGCCGAGCGCATCCCGGCCCGGTTCGGCTTCGATCGCGTCGCCGACATCCAGGTGCTGGTGCCGATGCACCGCGGCGACCTCGGCACCGCCGCGCTCAACGCCGCGCTGCAGGCCAAGCTCAACCCGGCCCGGCCCGAGGCCGGCGAGCTGACCCGCGGCGAGCGGGTGTTCCGGCTCGGCGACAAGGTCATGCAGGTCAAGAACGACTACGACCGCGGCGTCTTCAACGGCGACATCGGCGTGATCGACGCCGTCGACGTCGAGGCCGCGAAGCTGCGGGTCGCGCTCGGCGACGGCCGGGCCGCCGACTACGAGCGCGCCGATCTCGATCAGCTCATCCACGCGTACGCCGTCTCGATCCACAAGAGCCAGGGCTCGGAGTACCCGGCGGTGATCATCCCGCTCGCGACCCAGCACTTCATGATGCTCGGCCGCAGCCTGCTCTACACCGCGGTCACCCGCGGCAAGCGGCTGGTGGTCATCGTCGGCTCGCGCCGGGCGCTGTCCTTGGCCGTCAAGAACGCCACCGCCCGCGCCCGCTGGACCTGGCTGGCCGAGCGGATCCGGGTCGCGACCGAGGCCGAGCCGGGCGGCGGCCCCGAGGCCAGCGACGATCCCGTCGACGATCCCGACCTCCTGATCTAGCGGCCTGTACCGCATTGCTCGGGCCGTCGGAGGAAGGCAGACCCCAAACTTCCCTCGTGACCCCGACC
>JAYVSF010000164.1:0-10241 GCA_043775605.1 Myxococcales bacterium | reverse complement strand
CGCTGGCGCGGTTCCAGCTGCGCGGCATCCCGGCCCTGGTCGCCGGCGCGGCCCGGGTCGAGCTCACGTTCTTGGTCGACGCCGACGGGATCTTGAAGGTCTCGGCCAAGGAGACCCTGTCCGGCATCGAGGCGGCGATCGACGTCACGCCGAGCTACGGCCTCACCGACGAGGAGGTCGAGCGGATGCTGATCGAGTCGTTCGAGCACGCCGAGGACGATCTGACCAAGCGCAACCTGCTCATCGAGCGGGTCGAGGCCGAGCGGATCCTGGCCGCGACCACCACCGCGATGGCCCAGGACCCGCACCTGCTCGCCGGTGGGACCTCCGACGTGGTCCTGCTCGACGTCATCCCGCTCTCGCTCGGCATCGAGACCATGGGCGGCGTGGTCGAGAAGCTGATCAACCGCAACTCGACCATCCCGTGCGGCGCGACCCAGACCTTCACCACCCACGCCGATCACCAGACCGGCTTCGACCTCCACGTGGTCCAGGGCGAGCGCGAGACCGCCGACGCCTGTCGATCGCTGGCCCGGTTCCAGCTGCGCGGCATCCCGGCGCTGGTCGCGGGCGCGGCCCGGGTCGAGCTGACGTTCCTGGTCGACGCCGACGGCATCCTCAAGGTGTCGGCCAAGGAAACCCTGTCGGGCATCGAGGCGGCGATCGACGTCACGCCCAGCTACGGCCTCACCGACGAGGAGGTCGAGCGGATGCTGATCGAGTCGTTCGAGCACGCCGAGGACGATCTGGCGCTGCGCAACCTGCGGATCGAGCAGGTCGAGGCCGAGCGCATCCTCGACGCGACCCGGGCGGCGATGGCCGCCGACCCGCACCTGCTCGAGGCCGAGGTCGAGGCCGCGACCCGGGCGGCGATGGCCGAGCTGGCGCGGCTGGCCACCGGCGTCGACCACCTCGCGATCCGGGCCGGGATCGAGGCCCTCGATCGCGCGTCCAAGCCGTTCGCCGAGCGGCGCATGAACCTGGCGATCGCCGCGGCCATGCAGGGCCGGGCCCTCGCCGATGTCGAGCGCGGGCTGGGCGAGCTCGGTGGCGCCGGCGCGAGCGGAGGAGCCTGACGTGCCGACCGTAACCTTCCGCAACCCGACCGGGCCCGGCTCGCTGCCGATCGTCGTCGACGGCAAGCCCGGCCACAGCCTGCTCGAGCTGGCCGAGGACTGCGGCGCGCGCATGGGCCACGCCTGCGGCGGCAACCTGGCCTGCTCGACCTGCCACGTCTACGTCGAGCGCGGCCTCGACTCACTCGGCGAGATCTCCGACAAGGAGAACGACATCATGGACAAGGCTTTCGACGTCCGGCCGGAGTCGCGGCTGGGCTGCCAGGCCCAGGTCGCCGACGAGGACGTCGAGGTCGAGCTCAGCGACGAGAGCCTCAAGGCCTGGCTCGACGAGCACCCCGAGCTGCGCAAGACCGGCAGCGGTCACTGACCCTGGCCTGACGGCGACGGGGCCGGTCAGGTAGGGAGGGGTTCAACCGATGACGCTGGGACGTCTGGGGTCACGGGTGAGGCCCGGGGTCTGCCTTCGACGGACGCGGTAGGGTGGGGCATGCCGCCGTTCGTGCATGCGCTGCCGGTCCGCTTCGCCGACGTCGATCACGCCGGCATCGTCTACTACCCGCGGTTCTTTCATTACTTCCACGTCGCGTTCGAAGAGCTGTTCCGGGCGCGGATGGGGCCGCGGGCCTACGTCGACCTCCTCGATCGGGACCGTATCGGCTTTCCGGCGGTCCACGCCGAGGCTGACTACCGGGCGCCCCTGCGGTTCGGCGACACCGCGCTGATCGAGCTGTCGGTGCTGCGTCTCGGCGCCACGTCGATCACCTTCGGCTACCACGTCCGGCGCGCCCCCGAGCCGGCGGCGGCCGACCGGCCCGCGCACCCGGGCGAGCTGTGCGCGATCGGCCAGGTGGTGTGCGCGGTGGTCGACCTCCGCGTCTTCCGGGCCACCGCGTTGCCGCCGGCCGTGGCCGACCTCCTGGCCGACCTGGTTGAACCACCGGCGTCCTAGCCGCTCCTGGGCCCCGCGCCGACCGTCGAGGTCTCCTCGACTTGTGCTAATGACGGCCCATGGCTGATCTCGACGACCCCCGGCTCGCCCGCATCCAGGCGGTGGTCACCGCGCTCATCGAGAGCCGGCTGGCGGCGTCGCTGGCCGAGGTCGAGGCGGCGCTGACGAGCTGGCGGGCCGGCGAGCACGGCGTGCTCGACGTCCACGACGCGGTGGTCCGCCACACCCACGACAGCGAGGCCCTGATCAAGCGGGTGATGGCGGCGGCGGCCCAGCCCGACGGCGTGGTCAAGGACGCCTTCGACGCCGGGGTGATCACCGCCGACGAGGTCGTGGCCCTGACCGGCAAGCCGGCCGACGACATCGAGCCGGCCCACTCGCTCGACCCGCCGGTGGCGCCGCCGCCCGACAAGCGCACGGTGATCGACGAGCTGCTCGGCAAGGGGCCGGTGCTCATCCACCTCGACGCCCGCCGCTCCGACGTCGCGGTGCCCGAGCGGTTCCGCAGCGAGGCCAAGCTGGTGCTGCGCTTCGGCCACGGCCTGACCCCGCCGATCCCCGACCTCACCGTCGACGATCACGGCATCTCGGCCAGCCTCACCTTCAGCGGCACGCCGTTCCGTTGCGTCCTGCCGTGGGCCGCGATCTACGCCGCGGTCGCCGACGGCGAGCAGCGCGGTATGGTCTGGCCCGACGACATCCCCGACGACCTGCTGATGGGCAGCCCGAGCGAGCCGGCGTCGTCGTCGGGAGCCGGGCCATCGTCGTCGTCGGCGCCGGCGCCGGGCGGTGACGGCGCCCGCAGCAAGCGGCCGAGCCACCTCAAGCTGGTCGACTGACGCCTCCGCATGGTGCGCGCCGGCGAATTCGAGTTCGATACCGTCCCCGGCCGGGTCGGCGCGGGCGGCGAGCTGGCGTCGGCCGCGACCGAGGTCGGGCCGCCGAGCGGCGTCGAGTCGACCGCGCCCGGCGACGTCTCGCTCGAGCTGCCCGACGACGGCCGCTACCAGCCGCGTGAGCTGCTCGGCAAGGGCGGCATGGGCGAGGTCTGGCTGGCGGTCGATCGCCGCATCGGCCGCGAGATCGCGCTCAAGATCGCGACCAGCCGACCCGACGACGGCGCCGCGCTCGCCCGCTTCCTGCGCGAGGCCAAGGTCCAGGCCCTGCTCGAGCACCCGGGCGTGGTCCCGGTCCACGATCTCGGGGTCCGCGCCGACGGCGAGGCCTACTTCATCATGCAGCGGATCCGCGGCGAGACCCTGGCCGCGGTGCTCGCGGCCCGCGCCGCCGGCGATCCCGACGCCCTGCGCCAGTACACCGTGCACAAGCTGCTGGTCGCGCTGGTCAGCGTCTGCCACGCGGTCGAGGCCGCGCACGCCCACGGCCTGGTCCACCGCGACCTCAAGCCGGCCAACATCATGCTCGGCGACCGCGGCGAGGTCTACGTCCTCGACTGGGGCCTGGCCAAGTCGGTGGTCGGCGGCCCGGGTGACGGCGAGCCCGACCCGGCGATCGCGGCGGCGGCCGACTCGATCGACACCGCCGTTCCGACCCCAGCCACCGTCACCGCGCCCTTGCCGCGTCACTCGGCCCGGGCGGCCGCGGTCAGCGGCGCCGGCCACGGCCAGCTCACCCACGCCGGCCAGTTCCTCGGCACCCCTGGCTACATGGCGCCCGAGCAGGCCCGCGCCGAGCCCATCGATCAGCGGATCGACGTCTACGCGCTCGGCGCCATCCTGTTCGAGATCCTGGCCGGCACCCAGCTCATCCCGCGCGGGCCGACCGTGGAGGTCATCGCCGCCACCATCGCCGGGCCCGACGCTCGCGCCACCCTGCGCGGTCACCCGGGCCTGCCGCCCGAGCTCGAGGAGCTGTGCGCGCGCGCCGCGGCGCCGGGTCTCGACGAGCGGTTGCCGACGGTCGCCACGCTGCGCCTCGGCGTCGAGGCCTACCTCGACGGTGATCGCGATCTCGAACGTCGACGCGCTCTGGCCGAGCAGGCGGTGGCCGCGGCCACGCCCGACGTCGCCCGCGCGCTGGCCGGCGACGCCCGCGCTCGCGCCCAGGCCCTGGCCGCGCTCGGTCGAGCCCTGGCGCTGGCGCCCGAGCATGCCGCCGCCCAGGCCGCGCTGGTCGAGCTGATGGTGTCGGTGCCCGCGACCTTGCCGTCCGAGGTCGAGCGCGCGGTGGCCGCCGCCGAGGACACGACGTACCTGCAGCTGGCCGGCGCCGGCACCTGGATCTTCCTGGCGTGGTTGCCGCTGGCGCTGATCGTGGTGTGGATGGGCATCAAGCACGTCGCCCCGTTGCTCGGCTGGGTCGCGTGCACCGTCGGCAGCGCGCTGGCGATGATCGTGGCCCGGGCCCGCGCGCGGCCGGGGCCCGCGATGTTCCTCGGCGGCCTGCTGCTGTCGAACAGCGCGATCCTGTTCGCGAGCCGGGTGTCGGGCACGCTGGTCCTGACGCCGACCCTGTTCACGATGAACGCGGTCGGCTTCGCGATCGCGGCGCGGCGCGCGTGGCTGTGGTGGACGATCGCGATCTGCGCCGCCTTCCTGATGGCGCCGGCCGCGCTCGAGGCCACCGGCGTGCTGGCGCCGACGACGGTGCTGACCGGGGGCGTGCTGCACGTATCGTCGTCGGTGGTCGAGTTCCGCGAGCCGGCGACGTCGATCGCGGCGATCGGCGCGTCGCTGGCGTTCCTGATCATGGTCACGGTCGCGGCCGCCGCGCTGCGCCGGCGCCACCTCGATCAGACCCGCCGGGTCGAGCTGGCGCTGTGGCAGCTCCGCCAGCTGGTGCCGCGGCTCACCGCGCCGCCGGCGGCACCGCCCCGCCGGCGCTGAACGCTCGCTGCCGGGGCGTGGTAAGGCCGGGCATGCGCGTCGCGATGGGCTCCATCGACATCTACGCCGAGGAGCTCGGCCTTGGCGACCCGGTGGTGATGCTGCCCACGTCGGCCGTCCGGGGCGATGGGGTCAGCGTTCACACGGTCGGGCGGCGGGTGATCCGGACGCCGCACGAGGCCGGGACCCCGGGGCAGGGCGGCGCCAGCTTGTCGAGCTCGACGGTGATCGCGGTGTCCGGGTACAGCTCGGCGATCGCCGCGGCCATCGCGCCGGCCAGCGCCTCGATCAGCTTGAAGGTCGAGGCGGTGCCGAGCTTCACCACGATCTCGCTGACCTTCCAGTAGTCGATGGTGTCGGCGAGGCGGTCGGACGCCGCCGCCGCGGACAGGTCGCGCTCGAGGGTGAGAGTGACCCGGAACCGTCGGGTGCCCCGGCGCTCGGCCGCGGTGTGGCCGTGGTTGCCCTCGAACTCGAGGCCTCGGACAAAGACTGCGTCGACGTTCGGCATCAGGACCCCGGGACAAGACCGACGTTCGCCACGTCGCGCTCAGGCGTCAGCGTCGCGGGCGGCCTGCTTCTCGAGCTTGCGCTTGATCATCGAGCGCTTGAGCGGGCCGACGAAGTCGACCAGGAGCTTGCCGGTCAGGTGATCGTTCTCGTGCAGGAGGCAGCGGGCCAGCAAGCCCTCGCCCTCGAGCTCGAACCAGTTGCCGTCGAGGTCCTGGGCCTTGACCCGGGTCCGCATCGGCCGCTCGACCTGGACGTAGATGTCAGGGAACGACAGGCAGCCCTCGTCGGACTTCTGGGTGTCGTCGCTCGACCACTCGACCTGGGGGTTGATGAACGCCACCGGCGGCGCGTCCTTGGCCCGGCCGGCCAGCTCGGGCTCGACGATGAACATCCGGCGCGGGTCACCGAGCTGGAGCGCGGCGATGCCGAGGCCACGCTCGGCGTACATCGAGTCGACCAGATCCTGGTACAGCGCGCGCAGCGCCGGTCCGAAATCGGAGACTGCCTCCGACGGCTGGCGCAGGCGCGGATCCGGCCAGATGACCACGTCACGTACCGACATCCCCTGACCGTACGGTCGGCCCCGGGGCCTGTCAATCGGCCGGGTTCGGCTGCGAAGCCGGGCTTCCCAGCCTTGTCGATCGGTCGGTCCCGGCGAGAGCGCCGGTTCCGACCTCCACAGATCGTGATCGCCGATCCGAACGGTTCAGCTGGGCTGGGCGGGGCCGCCGTCTCGGTGTATGGATCCGCAGCCGATGGACCTGGTTCGCTACGCCCGCGCCCGCCTGCCGACCCCGCACGGCGAGTTCGCGGTCGCCGTCTACCGCACCGGGGACCGCCCTGGCCCCGGCGCCACCGTGCTCGGCGGCGGCGCCGAGGAGCACGTCGCGATGATCATGGGTGACGTCCGTGGCGACGACGTCCTGGTCCGGGTCCACTCGTCGTGCTTCACCGGCGAGGTCCTCGGCAGCCAGCGCTGCGACTGCCGGGCTCAGCTCGACGCCGCCCTCGCCCGGATCGGCGCGCTCGGCCGGGGCGTCCTGGTCTACCTGGTCCAGGAGGGCCGCGGCATCGGCCTCGGCAACAAGATCCGCGCCTACGCGCTGCAGGACGAGGGGGTCGACACCGTCGACGCCAACCTCCAGCTCGGCTTCGAGGCCGACCTCCGCAGCTACGATCTCGCGGCCGCCATCCTCGCCGACCTCGGGATCGGGTCGGTGCGGCTGATGACCAACAACCCGGCCAAGCTGGCCGGGCTGGCCGAGGCCGGGGTCCGGGTCGCGGCCCACGAGCCGCACTGGGTCGGGGCCAGCGAGCACGCGGCCGAGTATCTCGAGGTCAAGAAGGACCGGATGGGACACCTGCGATGAGTTTGACGGAAGCCCAGGTCAGGGACGCGCTCGCCAAGGTCATCGATCCGGCGCTCGGCCACGACATCGTCAATTACCGGATCTTCAGCGGCTGCGAGCTGGCCGGCGACGACGTCCTGGTCAAGGTCGACATCCCGACCCCGGCGTATCCGATGGCCCAGCGCCGCGAGCTGGCGACCCGGATCGAGACCGCGCTCAAGGCGGCCGGCGCGCGCAAGGTGACGGTGGTGCCCGAGGTGGTGACCGCCAGCCTGCCGTTCCCCAGCGACAAGGCGCTGCTCAAGGGCCCCAAGAACGTGATCGCGGTCGCCGCCGGCAAGGGCGGGGTCGGCAAGTCGACGGTGGCGACCAACCTGGCGCTTGCGCTCCACCGCCACGGCGCCCGGGTCGGCCTGCTCGACGCCGACGTGTTCGGCCCGTCGATCCCGACCATGCTCGGCCCGCCCGAGCGGCCGCCCGGCACCACCGACGACAAGAAGATCCTGCCGGCGCTGCACCACGGCATCGAGGTCATCTCGGTCGGGTTCTTCGTCGACAAGGGCGAGGCGGTGGTGTGGCGCGGGCCGATGGTCCACCGCCTGCTCCAGCAGTTCCTCGGCGACGTCGCCTGGGGCGAACTCGACTACCTGATCTGCGACCTGCCGCCCGGCACCGGCGACGTCCAGCTCAGCCTGTCGCAGCTCATCCCGATCGCCGGCGCGGTGATGGTGACGACGCCGCAGGAGGTGTCGATCGTCGACGTGGTCAAGGGCATCGCGATGTTCGAGAAGGTCGAGATCCCGATCCTCGGCATCGTCGAGAACATGTCCTACTAGAACTGTCCGGCGTGCGGACATCACGACGAGATCTTCAGCCACGGCGGCGGCAAGCGCCTGGCCCAGGAGACCGGCGCGACCTTCCTCGGCGAGATCGCGATCGACACCCGCATCCGCTTCGGCGGCGACGCCGGCGTGCCGATCGTGATCGCCAGCCCCGACAGCGCGATCAGCCAGAACTTCATGACCCTGGCCAGCACCGTCGCGCTCAAGGTCGCCGGCGCCATCCTGGCCCGGCCCAAGAAGTCGCCGCGCCTCGCCGTCATCCGCTGACCGCTGGGTGCGCGCGGCCCGCGGTCAGTTCGCGGCGCCGTGGCAGGGCACGAGCTGGCAGACCAGCCGGCCGACGTGATTCGCGGTGCGCTCGAGCCGGGCGAGCGGGTCGAGGGTCTCGAGCAGGACCTGGCGCTCGCGCGGATCCATGATCAGCGCGGCGGCGACCGCGTCGGCGCAGGCGCCGGGCGTCAGCGCCTCGTGGGCCAGCGACCGCAGCTCGTCGGCGCCGCGATCGAGGGCCGCGGCAAGGCGATCGCACATCGCGACCAGCTGGCCGTGCAGCGTGCGGGCCCGGACCGGACAGACCGAGGCGTCGGCGACCAGGTTGGCGCGGACCTGCCGGTAGGGCCGGGTCGTCGGCAGCTCGTGGTCGATGCGGGCCCGGGCGATGCCGCGCAGCACCAGCAGGAAGCGGCCGTCGTCGAGCTCGTCGGACGCGATGATCCGGCCGAGGCCGATGCTGGGCGACACCGACGGCTGCGCCGCGCGGCCGAGCCGGCCGGCCTCGATGCGCGCGATCGCCATCACCCGCGCACCGGCGAGGCAGTCGCGGGTCATCTCCCGGTAGCGAGGCTCGAAGATGTGCAGCGGCAGGAGCCCGCCCGGCAACAGCACCGCGTCCTGCAGCGGGAAGATCGGCAGGGCGTCGAGCGCGTGGGGTGGCAGGTCGTGCATGGTCACCCGAACATGTCGACGCAGGAGCCGGTCAGGGCCGGCGGCGCGTGGGCAGCGAGGAACAGGGCGGCGGCGGCGACGTCGTCGGCGGTCATCACCGCGACCCCGCCGGGGTGGCCGTGGCGGAGCATGTCGGTGTCGACCGAGCCCGGGCAGATGGCGTTGACCACGACCCCGGCCGGGCGCAGCTCCTCGGCCAGCGACCGGGTGAAGCCGACCACCGCGTGCTTGGACGCGGAGTAGGCCGCGAGCATCGGCGAGCCCTGGCGGCCGGCGATCGACGCGATGTTGATGATCCGGCCCTTGCGGGCGATCAGGTCGGGGGCGAACGCCCGGGTGGTGAAGAACGTGCCGTCGACGTTGACCGCGAAGGTCCGGCGCCAGTCGTCGTCGGTGTGCTCGAGCGCGGCCTTGCGGACCACGATGCCGGCGTTGTTGACCAGGATGTCGGTCGGGCCGAGCGCGGCCCGCAGCGCCGGCACCGCGGCGGCGATCGAGGCGACGTCGGTGACATCGCACGGGGCCCAGGCGGCGCGGCCACCGGCGGCGCAGAGCTCAGCGGCGAGCGCGGCCAGCTCCTCGGTCGAGCGGGCCAGGAGCCCGACCGCGGCGCCGGCGGCGGCGAACCGGCGGGCGATGGCGGCGCCGATGCCCCGGCTGGCGCCGGTCACCACACACACGCGTCCGGCCAGCTCGTCAGTCATCGCCCTGGGCCTCGGGGCCGCCGATCGCGGCGGCGCGCAGGTCGAGCTCGTCGACGATCGTGTTGTACGGGAACGGCAGCGGCCCGGCGTTGACGCACTCGAACGCGCGCTGGTGCGCCCAGTCCTTGACCTCGATCTCGTAGACCGGGTCGTTGGTGCCGCCGCTGCCGGTGCAGTCGTTGATGTTGCGCCAGCCCGAGCCGTCGATCCGCTCCCAGATCCGATCGAACTCGTGGACCCCGAGCGAAGCCTGGCGCTCCTCGCGGACGCCGTCGCGGGTGACGGTCCAGCGCAGGACGCGGGGACCGGCCACCGCGCAGTCGAGCTGGACCCCGACCTCGGCGCCGGCCAGGCTGCCGACGACGGTGTAGGCCGCCGAGCGCTCGTGACAGACGAACTCGGCGTTCTCGCGCAGCATGTGGGCGTTGGGGTTGCCACAGCCGGCGATCAGCGCCAGGCCGCCGATGGTGCGACCGATCATCATCCCCAGCGTGCGCGCGGTCGGAGACATGGTGCGAGCTTACCGCGTCTCGGGCCCGCGCTCGTCCTGGTAGTCGGCCGCCAGCGACGCCCGCAGCGGTTCGCCGCCCTCGGCCACGTGCTGGTAGTTCGGGTGATCGATGACCAGCGCGACCCGGGTGCCCGCGGTCGCGAGCTGGCGGCGGTCGTCGGCGGTGAGCGGGAAGCGCAGGTACTGGACCGCCGAGATCTTGTCGTCGGTCGAGCGCCCGGGCTCGAACCCGGCCGGGATGCGGTGGTCGCCGAGCTGGAGCGCGACGTGCTCGTCGAGGCCGACCAGCTTCTTGAGCTCGACGTAGGGGTCGGCGTCGTGGGGCAGCTCGATGAACAGGGTCGCCGCCAGCGAGTCCGCGGTCGGCATGATCGCGTTGTAGACCTCGAGCTCGGCGGCGATCTGGTCGTCGCGGGTCAGGCCCTCGGCCCGGCACATCTCCTCGATCTGCATCGTCAGGGTGTGGCGGTTCTCGAACACCACGCTGACCCGGTCGCCGAGCA
>JAYVSF010000163.1:0-3871 GCA_043775605.1 Myxococcales bacterium | reverse complement strand
CGGGCTTGCCGCCGTCTTCGGCGTCGGGGTGCTTGTCCTTGTCCTTGTGCTTGTCCTTGTGCTTGCCGTGGTGCTCGCCCTCGCCACCGTCGGGTTCGGTTCCGGGCTCGGCGCCGGCCTCGGGCTCGCCACCGGCCTCGGGCTCGCCACCGGCCCCCGGCGGCGTCGGTGGAGGACCGCCCGCGTCCGGCTCGGTGCCAGCCTGGGCCCGCGCGGCAAGCGCCGCCGTCAGCATCGCGACGAGCGACAGCCTGGTCATGCTGGCCACGGTCCGGCTCACGGGATCGTGTACGCGGTGAGCGCTTCGGTCTGGTCGCCGGTCTCCTTCACCTTGCCGACGCCGGCCACGTACCAGTAGTCCTTGTCGGCGTTGCCCGACGTCTTCTTGTTGAGGTGGACCGCAGTGAACGTGCCGGCCGGCACGGTGACCGACTCGCTCGACGACACCACCGACCAGTTCTCGTCCTTCGAGATCGTGATCGCCATGCCGGTGGCCGGGTTGACCTGGATCTCGGTGAAGCTCAGCGTCCAGGCCGCGCCGGTCGCGACGTGGGCCGGGGTCTCGTCGACCCGCAGCTTGCTCGGCTGGTAGAAGGTGTCCGACTGCAAGACGTTGGCGAGGTCGTAGGTCTTCTCGCGGTGGCGGATGACCGAGGTGCAGAGGTCCTCCTGCCAGCTCACCGTGTTCTTGTCGAGCAGCTCGGTCTTCATCCGATAGGCCATGATCCCGGCCTTGCGGTCGCCGACGTCCTCGAACGCCTCGACCGCGTTGGCCTTCTGCATCGCCGGCACGTTCGGCTTGCTGACCGAGTACATCCAGTGGGCGCCGATCACCAGCGGCTGCAGCCGCATCGCGGTCGGCGTGGTGCAGCCGATCGGGCCGGCATCGGGGCCGACCGGGTTGCCATCGTCGCCGCCGCAGCCGGTGAGCGCGACCGTGACCAGACCGAGACCGAGGACGAGACGACGATCGGTGAAGCTATGCATGGGCTTTTTCCTCGGGACGAAGATAGAAGACGGTGACCTCGGCGGAGTCGCGCAGAAAGTCGATCGTGTTGACCTCGACTCGAACCACCTCCATGCCCGTCCGGGTCGACAGATCGGCCAGCAGCGCCGCCTGCTGGTCGGGCTTGAGGAGGGCGAGATTGTCGTAGATCATGGGCGTCGCGCCGTGCCGGCGCCCGGCCGCGGGCAGCTCGAGGACGCCGCACATGACGCAGATCACGGTGTCGACCGCCAGCAGCTCGCCGGCGCTGACCTTTTTGTTGGCCACCGCGTTGATGAGCGCCATGCCGATCACGATGAACAGGTAGGTGAGATCACGGATCTTGATCTGCTCGGTGCGGTAGCGAAGGATGCCGAACACGCCGAACAGGCCGAGGGCGAAGCCCAGCTCCATCGGCACCTTCCGCAGCAGCACGCACAGCGAGAAGGTGATGACGTTGAAGACGTAGTAGGTGAAGACGAAGTCGCGGTTCTTGTAGACCCGGTAGTAGACGAACCAGATCACGAAGGTCGCGAACACCAGGTCGACACCCAGCCTGACCCCGAGGCGGGCGAAGTCCTGGGCGTCGAAGAACGTCTCGGTACCGAACAGATCGTTCACGCGATGATCCTGTCGAGAGTGCGGAGCAGGGGGAGGAGGCGGTTGCGGCGGATGCCGGGGACCATCCGGGCGATGGCGGTGGTGTACTTGCTGAGTGAACGCTCGTGCATGCCGGCGGCGTGCAGCGCGGTCAGCACCGGCGAGTGCGGCTGGTACGGGTGCTGCTTGACCTCGACAACCAGCAGGCCTCCGAGGTCGTCCTCGACGTCGCCGTAGCGGAAGCCGAGGTCGAGGTCGATCGTGACCCGCTCGGCGGTGTGCAGGCCGATCAAGCCGATCCGCCGGAACGAGTTGCCGACGGCCGGCACGAGCTGGTCGACCGCCAGGTCGCAGCGCTGGGCGAGGAAGTCGCGGCCGGCGAGGGACAGCTCGCTGGTGCCGAACGGCAGGGCCAGCCGCTGCTTGTCGGTGACCCGCACGCTCCTCTTCGACTTGAGCTCGAGGTAGGTGAGCTCGCGGTCGGGGTAGTGGCGGATGCGGACCTTGTGGCGCAGGCGGCGGCCGCGCCGGTGATCGTGGTAGCAGCGCAGCTCGGGGGTGTCGAAGTACGTGCTCTCGTAGCGGGCGGCGCAGCCCGCCGCCACGCGGATGACGGCGTAGTGGTCGGCCAGGCCCGGCAACACCTGATCGAGCATCGCGGTCCGGCCAATGAACTTGAGGTCGGTGCGGACCATCAGCGCGCGGCTACGGATCAGCTCGAGGCTGGCATTGGCGAAGGCCTCCAGCGCGAGGGCGCCGGGGTGGCTCGGTTCCGGGACGGGCTGCCGGATGGTTGACGACGAATTGACGGACATGTGTCGCGACGGCACCATCGTGATGGCGCGGGCGTGCGAGGATCTTAAGCTGCGCTTGGTTAACATGACATGAACTACGCGAACGTCTGTACGGCGAGCGAATTCTTCTGTGGCCGGCTCAGAGCGTGGAGGAAGCGGCCACGGCGGTCATCGCCGCGATCAGCGCCGGCGGGGCCTGGACCAGCTCGATCAGCACGCCGCGGCCACCCTCGGGTGCGGCCTCGTTGCCGCGCGGGTGGATGAAGCAGACGTCGAAGCCGGCCGCGCCCCGGCGGATGCCGCCCGGGGTGAACCGGACCCCGCGGCCAGCGAGCCAGGCCACCGCCGCCGCCAGGTCGTCGATCCATAGGCCGACGTGGTTGAGCGCGGGGACGTGGACCTTGGGGCTGCGCTCGGGATCGATCGGCTCCATCAGGTCGATCTCGACCCGGGCCGGGCCGGCGCCGCACACCAGGATGTCCTCGTCGACGTTCTCGCGCTCGGACCGGAAGCTGCCGACCGGCTCGAGGCCGAGCAGGTCGACCCACAGCCCGCGCAGGTCGGCCTTGCGCTCGGCCCCGATCGCGAGCTGCTGCACGCCGAGGACCCGGAACGGGCGCGCGCTCACGCGGCACCGCCGGGGCTGGCGGCGGCGCGGACCTCGGCCAGCGTGCGCAGACCCGGCCGCGGCGCGTTGACCAAGATCGCCATGTTGCCGCTGGGGTGGCGGTTGTCGCGCATGAGCTGGTGGCACTCGCCGGTGCCGGCGAACGCGAACGTCCGCGACAGGCAGGGATCGACCTGCTCGGCAGCGACCATGCCGTTGCAGCCGGCGGCCTGCTCGTCGTTGGCGAAGTGCGAGCCCTGCAGCCGCTTCTGCCGCATCCAGTGGTAGCGGAGATCGAGCGTCGCGTTGTAGCCGGTGGTGCCGGCGCAGATGACGATCATCCCGCCGGTGTCGCACATGAAGCCCGACGTCGGCAGGGTCGACTCGCCGGGGTGCTCGAAGACGATCGCCGGGTTCCGGCGCTCGCCGAGCGCGTCCCAGAAGGCCTGGCCGAAGCCGCGCGCGCCCTTGAGCCAGACCCCGTAGTCGAGCTCGTCGCTCCAGCGCGGCAGCTTGCCCCAGTGCTTGAACCCGCGGCGATCGATGGCGCCGGTCGCGCCCAGTCGCTTGCAGTAGTCGATCTTGTCGTCGCCGGACACCACCGCGACCGCGCGCCCGCCGGCCGCCTTGACCATCTGGATCGCCATCGAGCCGAGCCCGCCAGCGCCGCCCCAGATCAGCACCGGGTCGCCGGGGTGGACGACGTGCGGCGGCCAGCCGAACAGCATGCGATAGGCGGTGGCGCCGACCAGCATGTAGGCGGCGGCCTGCTCCCACGTCAGGTGGGCCGGCTTGGGCAGGACCTGGTGATCCTGGACCCGCGCGTACTGTGCGAAGCTGCCCCAGTTCGACTCGTAGCCCCAGATGAGCTGCGACGGCGCCAGC
>JAYVSF010000162.1:0-3623 GCA_043775605.1 Myxococcales bacterium | reverse complement strand
CTACCCGGCGCCGCTGCCGTTCCCGCTGCTCCACGTCGACACCACCTGGAAGTTCCGCGAGATGTACACGTTTCGCGACGACACCGCGGCCCGCCTCGGCGTCCGCCTGCTGGTCCACAAGAACCAGGCCGCCCTCGACGCCGGCATCAACCCGTTCGATCACTCGAGCCAGGTCTACACCCACGCGGCCAAGACCCAGGGCCTGTTGCAGGCGCTGGCGCTGCACGGCTTCGACGCCGCGCTCGGCGGGGCCCGCCGCGACGAGGAGCGGTCGCGAGCCAAGGAGCGCGTGTTCTCCTTCCGCGATCGCGCGGGCCAGTGGGATCCGCGCCGGCAGCGGCCCGAGCTGTGGGACCTCTACAACGGGCGCATCGGCCCCGGCGAGAGCATCCGCGTGTTCCCGCTGTCGAACTGGACCGAGCTCGACGTCTGGCTCTACATTCTGCGCGAGGGCCTACCGGTGGTGCCGCTGTACTTCGCGGCGCCGCGGCCGGTGGTGCGCCGCGCCGGCACCTGGATCATGGTCGACGACGACCGGATGCGGCTCCGGCCGGGCGAGGTGCCCGAGTTGCGCACCGTGCGGTTCCGGACGCTCGGGTGCTATCCGTTGTCGGGGGCGATCGAGTCGAGCGCGACGACGGTGGCGGAGCTGATCACCGAGATGCTGGCCAGCCGGGCCTCGGAGCGGGCCGGGCGGTTGATCGACTTCGACGAGGACGGCTCGATGGAGACCAAGAAGCGCGAGGGGTACTTCTGATGTCGTCGACGGTCGCGTCCGCGCGCGTCGCCGAGGCCGAGGCCGTCGCCGGTCCCGTGGTCCTCGCGCCGGTGACCGACGCGGCGGCGGCGCTGCTCGCCGAGCACGGCGACCACGAGTTGCTGCGCCTGGTCGTCGTCGGCTCGGTCGACGACGGCAAGTCGACCCTGATCGGCCGGCTGCTGTACGAGTGCGACGGCCTGTTCGACGATCAGATCGCGGCGGCGCGCCGGGCCAGCAAGGGCGGCGAGCTCGACTTCTCGCTGTTCACCGACGGCCTCCTGGCCGAGCGCGAGCAGGGCATCACGATCGACGTCGCCTACCGCTACCTCACGGCGCGCGCGGTCGGCCGGCGCAAGCTCATCATCGCCGACACCCCCGGCCACGTGCAGTACACGCGCAACATGGCGACCGGCGCCTCGACCGCCGACGCCGCGGTGATCCTCGTCGACGCGCGCCAGGGCGTGCTGGCCCAGACCCGGCGCCACGCCACCATCGCCGGCCTGCTCGGCATCCCCTTCCTCGCGGTCGCCATCAACAAGATGGATCTGGTCGACTACGACCGCGCGACCTACGACCGGCTGGCCGCCGAGGTGCTCGCGCTGACCACCCGGCTGGGCTTCACCGAGGTCCGCTGCTTCCCGATCTCGGCGACCCGCGGCGACGGCGTGGCCACGCTCGGCCCGCACCTCGGCTGGCACGACCGGCCGCTGCTCGACTGGCTGGCCGCCCTGCCCCACCAGGCTCGCCAGGAGCAGGCCGCGTTCCGCTTCGTGGTCCAGCAGGTGCTGCGGCCCGATCAGGATCACCGGTTCCTGACCGGGCGCGTGGTCTCGGGCTCGGTCCGGGTCGGGGACACCGTCCTGCTTTTGCCGTCGAGCCGGACCGCACGGATCGCCCGGATCGCGACCATGGACGGCGACCTCGAGGTCGCGCGCGCGCCGCTGTCGGTGGCGATCGCGCTCGATCAGGACGTCGATGTCGGCCGCGGCGACGTCCTCGCCCACCCCGCGACCCGACCCGAGACCGGCACCGCGATCGACGCCGACCTGGTGTGGCTGGCCGAGCGACCGCTGGCGGTCGGCCGCCGCTACCTGCTCAAGCTCGGCGCCCGTACCACGCCTGCGCACGTCGAGGCGATCGCGCATCGGCTCGACCTCGATAGCCTGCGTGAGGTCCACGCCGAGCGGCTCGAGGTCAACGACCTCGGCCGGGTCCGGCTGGTCACCACCCGCTCGCTGATCTTCGATCGCTACCGCGACAACCGCACGACCGGCGGCTTCGTGCTGATCGACCCCGAGGACAACGCCACGGTCGCCGCCGGCATGATCCGCGGCGCGGTCCAGACCGCGGGCAGCCAGCACGCGTACTCGCTGATCACCGCCGACGAGCGCGCGGGCCGGCTCGGTCATCGGGGCTGCGCGGTGCTCCTCGACGGCGGGCTCGGCCCCGACGCCGCCGATCGCATCGCCGCGCTCGAGCGGGCGCTGTTCACCCGCGGCGTGGTCGTGGCCCAGGTCGCGCTCGATCTCGACGCCGCGATCGCGCTGGCCCGGGCCGGCGTGGTGGCGCTGGCGGTGGTCGCCGGCGGCGCCCGCGATCGGGCGCGCGACGCCCTGCGCGGCGCCGGCATCACCTGGCTCGAGGCCGACGCGTCGCCCACCAGCGCCGACGCGATCGCCGCCGCCGCCGGGCTCGCCGCGCCGCCAGCCGGGGCGTCGTGAGCGGACAGCCTTCGCACCCGTTGACCAGCGTGCCGGCCGATCGGGCCGCGGCGCTGCTCGGTCAGGTCGACGAGCTGTCGGCGGAGGACCTGGTCTGGCTGTCGGGCTACGCCGCCGGGCTCGCCGCCGCCCGTCGTGGCGCCCAGCCATCGCCGGCATTGCGCCCGGTCACGAGCCCGCCGCAAGCGCAGCCGGCGATCACCGTGCTGTACGGCACCCACACCGGCACCAGCCGGACCCTGGCCGAGCGGCTGGCGGGTCGCCTCCGCGACGGCGGCGCGACCGTCCGGCTGATCCGCGCCAGCGACTTCGAGCCGCGCGAGCTGGCGCGCGAGCGCACGCTGTTCGTCGTGGTCGCGACCCACGGCGACGGCGATCCCGCCGACGACAGCCGGGCCCTGCACGACTTCGTTCACGGTCGCCGTGCGCCGCGCGTGCCCGAGCTGCGGTTCGCCGTGCTCGGCCTCGGCGACTCCAGCTATCCGAAGTTCTGTCACGTCGCCCGACTGCTCGACGAGCGGCTGGCCGCGCTCGGCGGTCAACGCCTGCGGCCGCGCGGTGAGTGCGACCTCGACGTCGAGACGGTCGCCGGCCCGTGGCTCGCCGACGCCGCCCGCCTCGGCCTGGCCGACCTTGCGCCCGCGCGCGCCGACGGCGTCGTCATCCCGCTGCACCCGCCGCTCGGGACCGCGACGATCACCGCCGCGGCGACCGCGCGCGAACCCGCGACCACCGCCGCCGCCCGCGCCCACCCGGCCGTGGCCACCGTCATCGCCAACCAGGCCCTCACCGCCCGCGGCGCCCGTAAGCGGGTCCATCACGTCGAGCTCGAGACCGACGGCACCACGCTCGGCTACCAGCCCGGCGACGCGCTGTCGATCTGGCCGGTCAACCCGCCGACGTTGATCGCCGAGCTGATGGCCACCATCGGCGCCGATGCCGACACGCCGATCACTCGGGACGGCCGCGAGCGCCCGCTCTCCGCGTGGCTGGCGGACGGTCTCGAGCTCACCCGCCTGAGCCGACCGTTCCTGATCGCCCACGCCGCGCGTGCCGCCGGCGCCGACGAGCTCCAGGCCGCGCTGGCGCCCGGCGCCGACGCCGCGCTGGCCGCGCTGATCGATCGCCACCAGGTGATCGAC
>JAYVSF010000161.1:0-20596 GCA_043775605.1 Myxococcales bacterium | reverse complement strand
CCTCGCCCTCGGTGTCCTCGAGCAGCGGGTTCTGTTCGATCTCCTCGCGGACCAGCTCGACGAGCTCCATGCGCGACAGCTGGAGCAGCTTGATGGCCTGCTGCAGCTGGGGCGTCATCACGAGCTGCTGCGACAGCCTCAGCTCCTGGCGCATCTCCATGCCCATCTAGAACTCCTTGGGAAAACGACGACTTGCAAGCAAGAGAGCCGTTGGCACGCGATGTATTAGCGGCACTCTTCCCTGCCACGATAGGCGTCTGTCGCGAGGTTGTAAAGCCCGGGCGACCATCCATGGCCTGGAAGTTGCTAATCGCTGGCGGTATCGAGTTTGCGCCGCAGCTCCTGAAGGCGCGCGGCCGATCAGGGCGTCGGGGCGGCGTCGGCGTCGATCACCCGGAACGTCGGGACCGCGGCCGGGCTGAACTCGAACCAGGCGGGGTGGACCATCGCGGCGCTGCCGGGCGTACGAACGCTTGGACGCTGATGCGGTCACACCGCTGTCGGGTTCAGCAGCGCGCCGCGCGCTTCGGCAGTGAGGCCCGAAATCGACGTGATCCAGATCAGTACCTCGTCGGAGCTCGGTCCGTCCTTGCGGCGCCCCGTCGGCGACGGATCGCGATAGGTCGTGGCGTAGCTCGCGAGCGGTTCGAGCACGCGGAGCTTGGTTCGCCACAGGTCGCTCGCCGGCAACTCGTCGATCAAGATCTCGAGATTGTGCTCGGCGGTCACGCGCAAACCGCACCCGAGGCGGACCGCCTTGATCAGCTTCTCGGCGGCCTGCTGGAGATGGAACGCTGCGAACCGGCTTGGTGGATCGGCGACCAGGCGGCGGGCGGCGTCCAGCTCGAGATCCGCGTCGTCGAGGTACGCCGCGATCACGCGCGGATCGGACCGCGCGGGGTCAGCCACCATGAACGACGACGCCCGTCGACGCGACGACCTCGGCGAGCGTGCCGAGCGAGTGCTTCCAGGCATCGAAGTCGCTGCGGGTGATGGTGAAGAGCTCGACCCGCTCGAGTCGAAGGTCCCGCAGCCGTAGCCATACCGAGGCGAGGTCGAGATCTTGTTCTGGCGCGCCGTCCGGCAAGATCGCCATCAGGTCCCAATCGCTGTCCACACGAGCGTCGCCGCGGGCACGGCTGCCGAACAGACAGACCTGCTCCGGGTGCAACACCTCGACGATGCGCGCGAGCATGTGCGCAGGCACGCTCGCGGCTCGACAGGCGGGGGCTGCGGGCTGGGCCACGCTGCCAGCATACCGAGACGTCATCGCGAGTTCGAGCCGAAAGCGCGTGGTCAGGTCATGGACGCTGCTACCGTGACGAAGTGCCACCGACCTGGATCGCGGAGCAGTCGGTCATCATCGTGACGAAGGATGGGCGACGAACCGTGGGTCGGATTGCGGTCGGGCTACCAGAGGTCGTCGACGAAGGCCAGGCACGATGTCGCGTCATGCTCGAGGGGGCGCCTACCTCGTAACGGGACCGCTACCCGACGGCGGGCTTCTTGCCCACGTGATCCTGGTGCTCGAGCGCGGCCTTGACGAACCGGGCGAACAGCGGGTGGGGCGCGCCCGGCCGCGACTTGAACTCGGGGTGGAACTGGCACGCGACGAAGTACGGGTGCTTCGGCAGCTCGATCATCTCGACCAGGCGGCCATCGGGCGAGACCCCGGAGATGACCATGCCGGCGGCCTCGAGCTGCTCGCGGTACTTGTTGTTGATCTCCCAGCGGTGGCGGTGGCGCTCGGAGATGTCGAGCGCGCCGTAGGCCTCGGCCGCCTTGGTGCCCGGCTTGAGCTTGCACGGGTACGCGCCCAACCGCATGGTCGCGCCCTTGTCGGTCACGCCCTGCTGATCGGGCATCAGATCGACCACCGGGAACGGCGTCGTCGGATCGACCTCGCTGGAGTTGGCGCGGCCGAGGTGGACGACATTGCGGGCGAACTCGATGCACGCCATCTGCATGCCGAAGCAGATGCCGAAGTACGGCACCTTGCCCTCGCGCGCGAACCGGACCGCCGCGATCTTGCCCTCGGTGCCGCGGGCGCCGAACCCGGGCGCGACCAGCACGCCATCGACGTCGGCCAGGAACGCGGCCGCGCTCTGCTGCTCGATCAGCTCGCTGTCGATGTGGCGGATCTCGACCCGGCAGTCGTTGGCGATGCCGCCGTGCAAGAGCGCCTCGTTGAGGCTCTTGTAGCTCTCGACCAGCTGGACGTACTTGCCGACGAAGCCGACCACGATCTTGCGCCTGGGCTGGGTGACCTTCTCGGCGATCTGCTCCCACGCCGACAGCCGGGCGCCGCGCGACCAGATGTTGAGCAGCTTGCCCAGCTTGTCGTCGAGGCCCTGCTCGTTGAGCACCAGCGGCAGCCGGTAGACGGTGTCGACGTCGATCGACTGGAACACCGAGTCG
The DNA here is from genome assembly GCA_043775605.1 of Myxococcales bacterium. Classification (GTDB taxonomy): domain Bacteria; phylum Myxococcota_A; class Polyangia; order Haliangiales; family Haliangiaceae; genus UBA2376. The sequence goes on along the minus strand of JAYVSF010000161.1, from coordinate 18,178 downwards.
GCGGCGACGTTGCAGAACATCGCGGTCTTCTTGAGCAGGTCGGGCTCGAGCGCCTCGTCGCAACGGCAGACCAAGATGTCGGCCTGGATGCCGATCTCGCGCAGCTTCTGGACCGAGTGCTGGGTCGGCTTGGTCTTGTACTCGCCGGCGGCCTTGATGAACGGCACCAGCGTGAGGTGGACCGACACCGAGTTCTGGGTGCCGAGCTCGACCCGGAGCTGGCGCACCGCCTCGAGGAACGGCAAGGACTCGATGTCGCCGACCGTGCCGCCGACCTCGACGATCAGCAGATCGAGTCCCTCGGCGCAGGTCAGGACCCGGCTCTTGATCTCGTCGGTGATGTGGGGGATCACCTGCACGGTCGAGCCCAGGTACTCGCCCCGGCGCTCCTTGCCGATCACGGTCGAGTAGACCTGGCCGGTGGTGATGTTGTTGAGCTTCGACATCTTGGTCGAGACGAAGCGCTCGTAGTGGCCGAGGTCGAGATCGGTCTCGGCGCCGTCGTCGGTGACGTAGACCTCGCCGTGCTGGATCGGGTTCATCGTCCCGGGGTCGACGTTGATGTACGGGTCGAGCTTCATGTTGGCGACCTTGAGGCCGCGGTTCTCCATGAGCGCGCCGATCGACGCCGCCAGCAGGCCCTTGCCCAGCGACGACACCACGCCGCCGGTCACGAACACGAACTTGGTCTGGTTGGGCATCGGCGGCGGTTCTACCGAGGGTATCGGCCGATGGCAATCACTCGCGCGCATCGGTCGCACCGCGATCGCGCACGGTCGCAATGTCCTTGGCTTGGCCGCGCGACCCGCCTATGCTCGATCCTCCCGCTGCTGATCAGGGGCCGCGCCCGCCGCGGTCGATCAGGTGCCGCGCCAGGTGCGCGGTGGGGTCCGCCAGGCCGACGGTGTCGACGACGCGACCGATGCCGCCGGTGGGGCCGCGGTCGGAGCGCTGGTGCCGGCGACGACCGGCCAGTTGCCGGCGACGGCGTCGAGGGCGGCGGCGATCATCGCGGCCTCGAGCGCAGAGCCCGCGGCGGCGGGGGTCAGCGCGGCGTGCTCGCGGGCGATGAAGCCGGTGTCGTAGGCGCCGGCCCGGATGTCCGGGTGGCGGACGGCGAGCCGGTGGAACGGCAGGTTGGTCTCGATGCCGCGCACCTGATACTCGTCGAGCGCGCGCCGCATGCGATCGAGCGCGGCCTCGCGATCCTCGCCCCAGGTGACCAGCTTGGAGATCATGGGATCGTAGTGGACCGGGATCTCGGCGCCCTCGTAGCAGCCGCTGTCGTTGCGGACGTAGGGCCCATCGGGGATGCGGAGGTGGGTGATGGTGCCGGGCGACGGCAGGAACTTCACCGGATCCTCGGCGTAGATCCGGCACTCCACGGCGTGGCCGCGCCGGCGGACGTCGAGCTCCGCCTGGGTCAGCGGCAACGGCTTACCCTCGGCGACGTCGAGCTGCCAGCCGACCAGATCGAGGCCGTAGATCATCTCGGTCACCGGGTGCTCGACCTGGAGCCGGGTGTTCATCTCGAGGAAGTAGAAGCCGCCGTCGGCGCCGAGCAGGAACTCGCAGGTGCCGGCCCCGAGGTAGCGGACCGCGCGGGCGGCGGCGACCGCGGCCTCGCCCATCCGCGCCCGCAGCGCGGGGCCGACCACCGGGCTGGGCGCCTCCTCGATGACCTTCTGGTGGCGGCGCTGGATCGAGCAGTCGCGCTCGCCGAGGTGGACCAGGTTGTCGTGGTCGTCGCCGAACACCTGGATCTCGATGTGGCGCGGCCGAAGGATCGCCTTCTCGAGGTAGACGGTGTCGTCGCCGAACCCGGCCAGGGCCTCGCGCCGGGCGCCGTCGAAAGCGGCGACGAACTCGGCCTCGCCGGCGACCAGCCGCATGCCCTTGCCGCCGCCGCCGGACGCGGCCTTGATCAGCACCGGGAAGCCAATGGCGCGCGCCGCGGCCAGGGCGCCTGCGGCGTCGGGGAAGCCGTTGCCGGCGGGGCCGTTGTCGCCGGGCACCACCGGCGTCCCGGCCGCGCTCACCGCCTTGCGGGCCTCGGTCTTGCTCCCCATGATCCGCATCGCGTCCGGCCGCGGGCCGACGAAGACGATGCCGGCGGCGGCGCACGCCTCGGCGAAGTCCTCGTTCTCGGACAGGAAGCCGTAGCCGGGGTGGACCGCGTCGGCGCCGCTGGCCGCGCACGCGGCGAGGATCTTGTCGATGACCAGGTAGCTCTCGCGGGCCGGGGCCGGACCGATCGCGACCGCGCGGTCGGCGAACAGCACGTGGGGCGCGACCCGGTCGACGTCGCTGTGGACCGCGACGGTCTCGATGCCGCGCTCGCGACAGGTCCGCATCACCCGCAGCGCGATCTCGCCGCGGTTGGCGACCAGGAGCCGGCGGATGGTGCGAGCGGGCGGCGACGACGGCGACATCGGCGGCACTGTAGCAGGACCGCCCCGAGGCTCGATCGAAAACACAGGTTGGTGCTGACCAACCTGTGCCGGATCAGGGCGGCGGCTCGCCGGCCGATGCCAGCTCGCTCACCACCGGCATGGCGGCGGTCGCGTCGCGCTCGACGGTCTCGATCAGCACCCGGTTCTTGCCGGCCTGCTTGGCGCGGTACATCAGGGCGTCGGCGTCGTGGATCGCCGCCTCGAGGTTGACCGGCGCGCCCAGGTAGGCGACCGCGCCGACGCTCGCGGTGCATGGCCAGGCGTGCTGGCGCATCGCTGCACCGAGCTCCTCGCGCAGGCGCTCGAGCGCGATCCGGGCGGCGTCGGCGCCGGTGTCGGGCATGAGCACGACGAACTCGTCGCCGCCGAGCCGCGCGATCAGGTCGGTGGAGCGATGGCGGGTGCGCAGGACCTCGGCGACCCGGACCAGGGCGCGGTTGCCCTCGCGGTGGCCGCGCTCGTCGTTGACCCGCTTGAAGTTGTCGAGATCGACGTAGGCGAGGGTGATCGGCCGCCGCGACCGGCGGGCCAGCGAGATCAGCAGCGCGCCCCGTTCTTGGAAGTCGCGGCGGTTGGGCAGCGCGGTCAGCTCGTCGGTGCGGCCGAGGTCGCGCTCGCGCTCGAGCCGGCGCTGCAGCTCCGCGACCAGGACGCCGACGGTGGCGAAGGCCACGAACTGGGTGACCACGTTGATCGGCAGCACGTAGGAGTGGTGGTAGGTCCGCCCGGCCGCGGCGTTGGCCAAGGTCCACGCCACCGTACTCAGCCCCGCCAGCGCCAGCGCCGCGTTGCGCGAGAGCCGCCAGGCCACCAGCGCCACCGGCAGGAAGTAGATCGGGAAGACCCGCACCTCGTAGCCGGTGATGTAGTCGATGCCGCCGGTCACGGCGACTCCGGCGATCGCGACGGCGAGGGCGACGCGCTTCTGCAAGGTGGTCGGGCCAACGTACGGCGACCGGTGCGCCCTTTCAACCGCGGCGACCTCGAACCGGGCCCCTGTGCTAGCGTGCCGCGCCCGGGTAGCCGCCCGGCGCGCCGTCACCAGGGGGATTCATGCGCACGACCATGTTCGCGATCGTTGGGACCGTGTTGAGCCTGGGCCTGGGGGCGTGTGCCGACGACGGCAACGGCACCGACGTCCCGCCCGGCGTCGTCGACGTCCGGGTCCCGATCCCGGTCGCGAGCGATCAGTACGTCGACCTGGTCTCGCCCGAGATCACGATCGCGGCCGGCACCGAGAAGATGTACTGCGTGTACCTCGAGAACGATCAGGGCGACCTCGCGGTCCGCAACATGGACGCGTTGCAGGGCCAGTACGGCCACCACATCGTGCTGCTGACGACCGTCGTCCCCCAACCGGCCGGCACCATCGAGGACTGCAGCGCGCAGGAGTCGATGTGGAAGTTCCGGTCGTTCGTGCTGCCCGGCATCGAGCTGCCGGCCGGCCATGGCATCCACGTCCCCGCCGGCATGCAGTACGTGATGCAGCTGCACTACGTGAACGCGGGCGAGTCGCCGATCCTGATCCGCGACGTCGCCCGGCTCGCGAAGATCGCGCCGGCGGCGGTCACCACTTGGGTCACGACCCTCACCACCAACCGGATCAACTTCACGCTGGTCCCGGGCAGCAACACCCAGACGTTCGATTGCACGCTGCCGGCCGACGTCGATCTGCTGCTGCTCGGCGGCCACATGCACGAGCAGGGCGCGCGCTTCAATCTGTCGATCGGGCCGGCGGCGGACAACCTGCGGTCGATGTACCTGGTCGACCCGTGGAAGCCGACCTATCGCGACGCGCCGCCGGTGACCTTGTTCTTCAGCCACCCGATGCACCTGACCGCCGGCACCGTGGTCCGCACCACCTGCGAGTGGATGAACCGCACCGATCAGAACATCCAGTTCCCCAACGAGATGTGCTCCGGGTTCGGCTACATCGCGGGCACCACCACCCCCGTGCACTGCCAGCAGGAGTAGCCGTCGTGCGCCGTACCCCCGTCATCGTTGCGTTTGCCGCCGCGCTGCTCACCACCGGCGCCCTGGCCGCCGGCTGCACCTCCGACGACGGCGTCGCGACCGGCGCGGCCGAGCTGCGCTTCAGCGTCACCAACGGCGTCCGCGCCAACCCGACCCTGGTCGATGCGCTGCAAGGCGCGATCTACGGCAACGTCTTCCTGGCCGAGGACGTCAACCTGACCGGGCCGATCGACGGCGCACGCCAGTTCGGCTACGTCGAGCTGACCGCGGTCGACCTGCGGACCGCCGGGGTCGAGAGCGCGCCGTGGACCAGCGCCGCGCTGGCGGCCGGCACCTACGTCTTCCTCGGTTTCTTCGATCTCGACGGCAACGGCGCCGGCGGCGATCCCGATCCCGGCGATCCGGTCACGCTGCCGGTGACCAACCAGTTCACGATCGTCGGCGGCGACGTCGTGCAGCTGAGCGCGCAGTTCGATCTCGTCCTCAACTGACGAGCGGACCGGACGCTCGCTCGCGCTTCACCAGGTCGCGCCGGCGCCGACCATGAGCAGCGCGCCGGTACGGGCACCGACGACGAGGCCACCCGGCGAGCGCCACGGCGGAGATCACCACGCTGACGAGGATCCGGCCCATCAGAGGGGGCGAACCGTCACGGGGCGGGCGGCGCCGCCGGCGGCGCGATCAGCCCGAGCTGCAACGGGATCGTCATGCCGTTGCCGAAGATCCACTGCTGGACGATCTTGCCCTTCTCGAGCAGGAAGACGTGGGCGGTGCGCAGGGTCACCGCCTTGCTGGTCGCCTTCTTGACGCCGAAGCTCGGCAGCGGCCCGTTGTTGGTGCCGGTGAACACGGTCTCGGCGACGACGAAGTCGCCCGCGCCCCAGATGTCCTCGATCTTCTCCTGGGCGTCGGGGAAGCCCTTGCCGATCTCGGCGAAGTACTTGCCGATGGCCTTCGAGCCCTGGAGGTCGGCCGGCGCGGCCTGCTCGGAGATCGCGGCGTCCGAGTAGTAGGCCGAGAGCAGGCCCTTCCAGTCCTTCTTGTTGAACTGATCGAAGCCGGCCTGGATCACGGCGACGTTGGCGGTCTCGGCGTCGCTGCCGGTGCCGATCGCCACCACCGGCGGCTTGTCGCTGAGTGGGTAGGGCGCGCGGAACTTGGTGCCCTTGGGCGCGGCGCCGAGTTGGGCCATCATGCCGGCCAGATCGATGTAGTTGCGGACCGTGCCGTGACGGCCCTGATCGTCGAGGTTCTGGGCCTCGGCGACGAACAGGCCGAAGGTCTTGCCGCTGGCAGGCAGGCCCTGCCACTTGCCGTCCTGGGTGCCGCGGACCAGCGCGATCGTGAGCGCCTTCTCGCCGTTGGCCAGGTTCATCCGGACCTGTCCCTGCAGCGTGAAGCCGTCCCAGAACGGGCGGGTGGAGGCCGCGATCGCCGGGGTGCCGACCGCGGGCGGATCGCCGCTGTCGACCATCTCCTCGCTCGAGTCCGCGCTGTAGCAGCGGGTGAAGAACTCGGGTTTCTCGGCGAGAAAGTCGGCGAAGCAGCCGTCGTGGAACGCGACCCGTTCGTCGGTGGTCAGCGCCTTCGGCGGCGGCGGCGGCGGCGGCTTGGTGTCGGTGGTGGTCGTGTCCGGCTTGGTCACCTTGGTGACCGTCTTCTTGCCGGCCTGGCTTCCGCCGCACGAAGCGACGAGCACGAGCGCGACAACCCTGGCAATGCGCATGTCCTTCTCCTCGAATGTGTTCAAACTGCCCGCCCACTGTACATCCGCGGTAGCGTCGGGTGTGGCCCTGGCCGTCCTGACCCGCGCCTCCCAGGCGATCGCGGCCTACGCCGCGGCCCTGGCCCCCCTGGGGCTCGAGGTCGTGGCCCTGCCGGTGACCCGGACCGCGCCGGCCGGGCGCGACGATCAGGACCGGCTGGCCCGGGCCCTCGCCCGGCTCGACGACTACGACGCGGTGGTGGTGGCCAGCGCCCGCGCGGCCCACGTGCTCCTCGACGCGGTCGGCGGTCGCACCCGCCTGACCGCGGCCGGCGCGCCGACGGTGTGGGCGGTGGGCAAGGCCACGGCCTGGGCCCTGGCCGCGCAGGGCGTGATGGCGTCGACGCCGGCCCAGGCCGACGCTCGCGGGCTGGCGGCCGCGATGCTGGCGGCCGGGCGACCGCGGCGGGTGCTGGCGCCGCGGGCCGCGGGCGGGCGCGACGACGGCCTGACCGCGCTGATCGCCGCCGGGGTCGCGGTCGACGCGATCGACGCCTACCGGACGGTGGCGACCGAGGCCGACGATCCCTCCCTCGGGCCAGGCCTGGCCGCGCTGGCCGCCGACGGCCTCGCGTTGCTCGCGCTGTTCGCGCCGTCGCAGGTCGCCGCGCTCGACGCGCTCCTGGCCGCTCGCGGGGGCGTGGCCGCCCTGCCCTGTCCGCTGATCGCGATCGGCGCGACCACCGCGGCGGCGATCACCGCGGTCGGCGCCCGGGTCGCCGCGATCGCCACCGCTCCGACTCCGGACGGCCTGGCCCACGCCGCGACGGACGCCCGGGCGACCGCGGCTGGTGTATACAGCTTGCACACCGTGAAGGAGTCGACGTGACCCGCGATCTGATGGACGAGCGCCGCAACGCCCTCGAGGACGAGTTCTTTCACAAGGAGGACACGAAGAAGCTCGAGGTCATGAAAGACAAGCTGGCCGCGCAGGCGACCAAGGAGGAGCTGCGCAAGGTCTCGGGCATGACCGACGACGCCGTGCTCGACAAGCTGGTCGCGCTGGGCCTCGACGGCAAGACCGTGGCTGCGCTGTCGCTGGTGCCGCTGATCTCGGTGGCGTGGGCCGACGGCACCATCCAGGACAACGAGCGCGACGCGATCCTCCACGGCGCCCACGGCAAGGGGCTCGAGGCCGGCACAGCGGGCCACGAGCTCTTGTCGTCGTGGCTGGCCAAGAAGCCGGCCGACGCGCTGTTCGAGGCGTGGGAGGGCTACATCAAGTCGCTCACCGCCCAGCTCAACGACGAGCAGCGCAAGCTGCTGAAGAAGCAGATCATCAACTTCGCCAGCCTGGTCGCCGGCTCCGCGGGTGGCTTCCTCGGCATCGGCAAGGTGTCGGGCTCCGAGGAGAAGGTCCTGGCCCGGATCGGCGCGGCGTTCGAGGCCTGATCGACGCCGGGCTCCGCGCGAGCCCGAGATAGGTGGGCGCGTCCATGCAGTACCGCTTCCTCGGTGGCACCGGGGTCAAGGTCTCGACCCTGGCCCTGGGCTGCATGTCGTTCGGCGGCGACGCCGACGAGGCAACCGCGGCGGCGCTGTACGGTCGGGCCCGCGACGCCGGCATCAACTTCTTCGACACCGCCGACGTCTACAACCACGGCCGGTCCGAGGAGCTGCTGGGCCGGCTGTCGGCGGGCGACCGCGACCGAGTCATTGTCGCGACCAAGGCCTACTTCCCGACCGACGGCGACGTCAACGCCCGCGGCACCTCGCGCTACCATCTGTTGCGGGCGTGCGAGGGCAGCCTGCGCCGGCTCGGCCGCGACCGGGTCGACATCTTCTACCTGCACCGCTTCGACGACCAGACCGACCTCGGCGAGACCCTGCGCGCCATCGACGATCTGGTCTCCGCCGGCAAGATCCTGTACCCGGCGTGCTCGAACTTCGCGGCCTGGCAGGTGGCGCACGCGCTCGGCGTGGCGGCGCTCGAGCGACTGGCGCCGCTGGTGGCGATCCAGCCCATGTACAACTTGCTCAAGCGCCAGGCCGAGGTCGAGCTGTTGCCGATGGCGCAGAGCCTTGGCCTGGCGGTGGTGCCGTACAGCCCGACCGCGGGTGGGCTGTTGACCGGCAAGTGGGGCCAGGGCCGACGGCCCGAGGGTGGTCGGCTGGCGACCAACCCGATGTACAAGGTCCGCTACGGCGACCCGGCGTACTACGCCGCCGCCGACGGCCTGGTCGCGATCGCCGGCGAGCTGGGCGTGGCCCCGGCCGCGCTGGCGGTGGCGTGGGTCGCGAGCCATCCGGGGGTCACCTCGGTGCTCCTCGGCGCGCGCGACGCCAGCCAGCTCGGGGTGACGATCGGCGCGGCCGACATCGCGATGACGCCGGCGCTGCGCGCGCGGATCGGCGCGCTGACGCCCGAGCCACCGCCGGCGACCGATCGCAACGAAGAGCGGACCGCCGACAATTACGGCAGCCGCTGACGCTGTCGCCGGGGTCGTCGCCGTCGCCGACAACGACCACGGCCACGGCCACGGCCACGGGATCGAGCTCGTCAGGTCGCGTCGTGCATGACCAGGTTCACGACCGGCTTCTTGCGTGCGGCCCGCGGTCCGCGGGCGACATCGCGCCGGGCCTCGGCCTGCAGCGCCTCGATCGGCACGCCGCGCAGCCCCGCCAGCTCGGTGCGCCAGGACAGCGCCCGCTCGGGCTGACCGGCCGCGATCGCCGCCCGCGCGCCCCACAGCAGCAGCTGGGCCCGACGGTACGGCAGCCGCTCGAGCTCGAGGCCGGCCGTGGCCGCGGCCAGCGCCGCCGACCAGCGCCCGCGCCGCAGCTCGATCCAGGTCATCGCCAGCCGCAGCGACGGATCGGCCGGCGCCAGCGCGATCGCCTCGGCCAGCGCCGCAGCGGTGGCGTCGGTGTCGTGGTGCTCGTGCTCGACGATCTGGGCCCGCGCGACCGCGTCGGCCGCGGGGTGGCGCGGCAAAGTGAACGACTCGTCGACGGTGACGCCGAGGCCGGCCGGCGCCGCCTGATCGATCTGCCACGCGCCCGGCGCGCCGTCCCAGTCCCACTGCACTCGCAGCCAGCGGCCCTCGCCGACCGGCGCGGCGCCGACGCCGAGCCAGAGGGTCTGGCTGCCGGCCTCGACCACCGCGCTCTGGACCTGCGCGGCCTGCGCGACCACGCCGCCGAGCAGGCGCTCGACCCCGGCGTCGTCGGGATCGGCGCGCGACACCAGCATCCGGGCCAGCGCCTCGACGTCGGCGCCGCCGACCGACCGCGCTGCCGCCAGGCCGGCGCGGAGCGACGCCTCGCGCCGCTCGGTGTGGTTGGCCCACGCCGGTGACGCCGAGACCTCGCCGTCGCGCATGCTGGCGTGGCAGTAGCGGTTGCAGCAGACCAGCTGGTCCTCGCCGGGCCCGGGCTCGACCACCGCCAGCCGATCGCCGTTGAGCTCGAGCACGACCGCGCGGCCCTCGCGCGCCGACGACACCGCCAGGCCCCAGGTCGACGCCGACCTCCGCTCGCCGGCGATCGCGATGGCCTCGGCGATCGTGGTCGCGCGCCGGGCCAGGTCGTGGACCAGATCGATCACCGCCGCGCCGTCGAAGCGGACCGCGTGGTGGAAGCGGGTGTGGCTGCTGAACACCAGGCCCGCCTGGTTGAACACCGTGACCGCCGGGACGTCGGCGCCGCGGGTGGCGAGGAAGCCGTAACGCTGGCCGTCGGTCGGGGCGCACAGGACCAGGCTCGGGCCCTCGTCCCAGACCCCGATGCCGGGGAAGTCGAAGTTGCGGGCGTGACGGAGCACGCCGCCGGCGCTGGCCTGGCCCCAGACCACCGCGGTCGAGCACGCCGGCTGGGCCGCCGTGGTCATCATCGCCGCCGCCAGCGGCTTGCCGAACGGCCCGACCCGGCGTCGCGCGGCGACCCCGATCAGGTTCTGCAGCAGATCCATGACCCCGAAGTAGCGGGCGTCGTCGGCCGGCCGGCCGAGCGCGGTCATGAACGCGCGGCTGCGGGCGACCAGCTCGGGCGGACGGTGGGCCTCGAGCTTGCGCAAGAGGCGCGCGCTGATCCCGCGCAGCCCGGCGGCGGCGAGGCCGCGCACCGGCGCCGGCAGGCCCCCGACCAGCGCCCGCACCGGCATGTCGCGGTAGTGCTCGATCGTCCGGTCGGCGCCGCCGGCCGCGGCCAGGAGCGCGCCGTGCTGGCGGCCCATCTCCTCTTGCGAGCCGGCGACCCGGGCGACGAACAGCGGACGCGGGGACGGAAAGTGCGCGGTGATCGGGGGACGGGCCATGGGGATCCTTTGTCAGCAGCCTGGTGAGAACGCTGGGGACGGGTCAGGACGGGGCGCGACGAGAGCGCGCGGGGCGCGACGGGGCCGCGCGGGGGCGCGCAGGCTGCGGCGACGGCACCACCAGCGGGGCGAGCACCCGTTGCCAGAGCTCCTCGACCACCGGCCCGCCACCGACGCCGCGGGTGATCTCCTGGACCAGCACGCCGTCCAGCACGGCCAGCACCAGGTCGACCACCCGCGCGGGATCGCACGGCGCCACGACGCCGCGCTCGATCCCGGCGGCGAGCCGGCTCACCAGCTCGGCGCGCAGCGGCGCGGTCGCGGTCCGGGCCCGGCCCAGGAGCTCCTCGGGATCGGAGCCGCCCGCTGCCCACATCTGGATGAGCAGCAGCACCAGGTCGCGGCGACCGCGCTGCAGGTCGACGGTGGCGCGGGCCAGCTCGCCGAGCGCGGCCACCGGGTGCGCGACCGCGGCGACGCGGCCGAGCAGGTGACCGAGCTGGACCCGGTAGACGTCCTCGACCGCGGCGTGGAGCAGGCCGGTGAGATCGCGGAAGTAGAAGTAGAGCGTGGGGCGCTTGACGTCGAGGGCGCGCGCCAGCTCGGTCATGGTCATGCGCCCACCCCGCGTCCGCAGGACCTCGAGCGCCTGGTGGACGAGCTCGCTACGGCGCTGGAGATCAAGGGTGCGGGCCATGACCTGACACTGTGTCAGTTATCCATTCCCTGACACCGTGTCAAGGTTGAAGTGCGTGCTTGCCACGCGAATGCGGCAGGGAAGATCCAGGTCGCCACTCCCGTATCTTGGAGGCCCGACACAAATCCGCCCGCTCGGGTTTTCCTCGCAAACCGTTCGTGTAACCTCGCAACCGCCCATGGCCGAGAAGCGCCTGCGCCCGGATGATGCCGACGTGGTTCTCCAGAAACCAGAGGAGAGCCGTGTCGTGATTCCGGTCTTCCACACCGCGTCCGCGTGCCCTGGCGCCGCCACCGCGTACCTCCTGCGCCGCATCGCGTATCGCGCGGGCGCGTACGCCCCCGGCATCCAGGAGTACGTGTTCTTCGACCTCGCCAACTTCGCGCAGTCGGGCGGCACGCTCGACGCGGTCCAGCGCTGGTTCGGCTCGCGGGTCGGCGACCTGCAGGAGCTCGGCTACCGGCTCAACGCCCGCCGGGTCGCGGAGCCGACCCCGACGATCCTCGAGTGGGTCAAGGGCGGAGTCGGCTATCGCGGCGCGGTCATCCCCACCGACTACCAGCGCTTGCACCCGCAGGAGAGCGAGCCGAACATCAGCCACGCGGTGGCGCTGTCGATGGATCGCGCCGACTCCGGCACCGAGGACGACCTCGTCGTCGTCGACCCGTGGCCCGGCACCAAGCTGCGGGCCCCCGACCGGACCAAGGTCCCGAACACGCTCGAAGCCGCCCATCGCGACTTCAAGTACAACGCGATCATCTTCTACTGGACCGGCTGGAGCTGAGCGGCCGTCGCGGCCCGCGGTTCAGTTCGCCATCAGCGAGCCCGAGCCGATCGCCGCAGTCTTGTCGTCGACGGTGCCGAGGTCGACGAACGCGCCGTCGGCCATGATCATGTAGGGCCGGTGCTCGAAGCCGAGCCCGCCCTTGCCGTCGTGGCGCATGACCTCGAGCGCGCCCATGCCGTAGCCCATCGGGCCCCGCGAATAGTAGTGGATCTGGAGCTGGTACGGGTACGCGCGGGGCGTGCCGGGAATGGTGAAGCACTCGGGGCCATAGCCGGTGGTGACGTCGGCGTACAGCTCGCCGCCCGACGCCAGCTGCATCTGGCGGAAGAAGGCGTGGCGGCCCCGGCCGTCGCGGATGTGGAAGTCGACGTCGTTGGCGTCGGTCTCCCAGTAGAGAACGAAGCGCAGGGTGGGCGTGGTCGCGAGGGTGGCGCCGGCCTTGGCCAGCCGGGCCTCGATCGCCGCGCGCTGAGCCGGGGCCCGGGCGATCCACGCCGCGCCGAGGATGCCGAGGTCCTCGGTCAAGATGCGCGGGCCGCCGCGGAAGCGATCGTCGGGGTAGGTGCGGGCCAGCCCGGCCTCGATCGCCGCGAACGCGCCCGGCAGGTCGCCGGCCCGGACCAGCGCGTAAGCCAGGAGCCGGTGGCCGGTCAGGTGATCGGGACGCGAGGCCACGGCCTGGCGGTAGCTGTCGATGGCGAGCGCGCGGCCGGCCGCACCGACGCGCTCGAGGCGCTCGGCCGCGAACCGGCGGAGGTCGGCGCGACCGGGGAACAGGTCGATGATCGAGCCGTAGGCGCGCGCGGCAGCACCCGGCTGGCTCGCGGCCTCGAACGCCTCGCCCAGCGCGATCAGCGCGAGCACGTCGCCGGGATCGCGCCGGCGCCAGGTCCAGGCCACGGCCAGGCCCTCGGTCTTCTGGCCGGCCCGGAGCTGCTGCATGACCTCGGCGAAGGTCCCGGTCCACGGCGGCGGGCCGGACTTGGCACCGTCGTCCTCGGGCTCGGGCCGCTGCTCGAGGCGGGCCTCAGCGACCGCGCCGGCGCGCCGGCCGTCGACCGCACCCGCGCCCGCGACGAGACGATCGCTGGCGAGGTCTGGCGCCGAAGGATCGGCGACCCGGGGCGGCGGCGGCGGGGGTGTCGCGGGCCCGGGCATCGGCCGGGGTGCGTCGGCGGCAACGCGGGCCTCCTGCCGCTGGTTCTCGGCCTGGGCGCGAGCCTGCGTCTCGCCGCGGCCACCTTCGCGGCCGACGTGGTCGGCGCCGGGCTGCTCGGTGGGGCTGTCCTCGACCGCGTTGGCATCGTTGCCGGCCTCGTCCCCGCCCTCGCCGCCATCCTCGCCGCCGACCTCGTCGAGCGAACCATCCCCGTCGTCGTCCGCGGAGATCGTCGCGGTCTTCTTGGCCGGCTTCTTGTCGAAGTCGTCCTTGGCCTTGGTGGTCGTCGGCGGATCCTTGGCGATGAACGCCACATCGTGGCGCTGGGTCAGCTCGACGCCCGCCTTGCCGACCACCAGGATGTCGGCGAGCGCGGTGCGGGCGATGCCGAACCGGGCGTAGTCGGCCTCGGTCTCGAGCACCAGGAAGCCGGTCAGGCTCGACATCACCCGGTTGCGGGTCGACATCTCGACGATGCGCTTGCCGAGTTCGTCCTTGATCGCGCGATCGGTGGCGGTGATCCGCTGGCCGTCGAGCCGCGCCAGCTCGGCGCCGACCGCGGCCCGCTCGAGCAGCGGCCTGGGCACGGTGACGGCGCTGGCCTCGACCCGCGCGTCGCCGGCGGTGACGACGATCGTCGACGACCGCAAGGGCGGCGCCAGCGCCGCCAGGACCACGGTGACGTCGCCGGGCTGCGCGCCGTCGATGGTCTCCGGCCACACCCAGAGCGCGCCAAGGACGGCGACCTTGAGCCCCGACCGGGTCGCCTGCCCGAGCCGGCGGGCGACCTCGACCGGCCCGCGGGCGCCGTCGATGACCGCGCCATCCTCGGGCAGCGCGGCGACCAGCCGGGCCGCCGCCGCGCGATCGCGCAGGCCGCCGACCAGCACGGCGTCGACGCGATCGACCCGCGGCGCCAGCGCACCCGCGGCGGCCAGCACGGCGGCCTCGTCGCCCACGGTCGAGACCGCGTCGGTGACCAGCACCAGCCGGCCGCCGGCGCCCTTGGCTCCGACCCAGCGCAGCGCACCGGCCAGGTCGGACGCGCCGAGCGCGGCCCGCGCCTGCAGCCGGGCGATCGCGTCGGCGCCGAAGCCGTCAGCGCGCCCGCGGTAGATCTCCTCGACGTCCTGGTCGAAGGCCGCGACCACGAGCGGCAAGCCGCCGCCCTGGTCCCTGGCCACGGCCGCGATCATCGTCGCCAGATCCTCGAGCTGGGCGGCGTAGCCGAGCGCGCGCGAGGCGCTGCTGTCGACCATCACCGTCAGCGCGGTCAGCCGGGCCGGCGCCGCCCTGGCCAGCGGATCGATCGCGATCGCCACCAGGTCGTCGGCGCGGACCGCGGCCGGGGCCGAGGCCAGCGACACCACCAGATCACGATCGGGGGTCCACGCGGTCTGGTGCATGTTGGTCTGGTCGAACGCCGGGCCGGCGCGGTCGGGGCGCGCGACCTCGACCGAGGCCACCACCTCGCCGATCGCCGGCAGGCCGCGCAGCGGCAGGACGTAGGCGCCGCGGGCCTCATGCGAGAACGAGACGATCAGCTCCTTGGTGCCGCGCGGCTCGATCGGGAACACCCGGGCCGAGAACTGGTTACCGCCGTCGTTCTCGAGCAGCGCCGGATCCTGCCGGCGGTGGAGGAAGTCCTCGTAGGCGCGGCGGGCTGCCTGGCGCTCGACCACCTCGGCCTCCATCCACTTCGAGCCCTGGGCCATCGCGAACCGCGACAGCGCCGCACCGTCGGGCAACGTGATCGCGAACCGACCCTCGAGCCGACGATCGAGCGGGTTCTGGAAGGTCAGGTGCAGCTCGGTGAAGGCCAGCGGCCCCTCGACCACCGCCTTGGCCTCCAGCCTGGTGAGGGTGAGGCCGGTGCCGTCCGAGGCGGTCAGCGAGATCGGCGACTCGCCGCTGGCGAGCAGGACTCCGGACGACGACGACGCGACCAGCGCCGGCGCGGCGCCCGCCGCCACGATCGGTGGCTGGACCACCATCGGCGCGGCGACCACGGCCGGGAGGTTGGTCCCGGCCGAGGGTGCGCGCTGGGGCGCACCATGACTGCCGCACGCACACAGGAACGCCGCGACCGCGGCGAGACGATGGAGGGCCATTCGCCACGAACGCACGACCCCGGGGTCGCGATCTGAACGCCCCGACACGCCCGGCCGGCCTCCGGCATCCAATGGGGAAGCTGGTATGGTCCGCGCCGTCGGCAGATACCGCCGTACAGGGAGCCCGGGATGACCTCGATCGATAGCTTCGGCGCCGCCGCCGACCTCCAGGTCGGCACCTCGACCTACCGCATCTACCGCCTCGACGCGCTGACCCGAGCCGGGGTCGGCGACGTCGCCACCCTGCCCTACTCGCTGCGCATCCTCCTCGAGAACCTCCTGCGCTACGAGGACGGCAAGACCGTCACCCGCGCCGACATCGTCGCGGTCGCGGCCTGGGATCCGGTCCACCGCGCGCTGCACGAGGTCCAGCTCCGGCCGGCCCGCGTGCTGATGCAGGACTTCACCGGGGTGCCGGCGGTGTGCGACCTGGCGGCGATGCGCGACGCGTTCGGCCGGCTCGGCCTGCCGCCGACCGAGATCAACCCGCTCAAGAAGGCCGATCTGGTGATCGACCACTCGGTCCAGGTCGACGTCTACGGGTCGCCGGTCGCGTTCGGCAAGAACGTCGACCTCGAGTTCTCCCGCAACCACGAGCGCTACGTGTTCCTGCGCTGGGGCCAGCAGGCCTTCGCCGACATGACCGTGGTCCCGCCCGGCACCGGCATCGTCCACCAGGTCAACGTCGAGTACCTGGCCAAGGTGGTGTGGACCGAGCGCGACGGCGACCACACGGTCGCGTTCCCCGACTCGCTGGTCGGCACCGACTCGCACACGACGATGGTCAACGGCCTCGGCGTGATGGGCTGGGGCGTCGGCGGCATCGAGGCCGAGGCGGTGATGCTCGGCCAGCCGATGGCGATGCTGATCCCCGAGGTGGTCGGGTTCGAGCTGCGCGGCAAGCTGCCGCCGGGCGCGACCGCGACCGATCTGGTGTTGACCGTGACCCAGCTGCTGCGCAAGCGCGGCGTGGTCAACAAGTTCGTCGAGTTCTACGGCGACGGCATCGCGGCGCTGTCGGTGCCCGACCGCGCGACCATCGCCAACATGGCGCCCGAGTACGGCGCGACGATGGGCTTCTTCCCGATCGACGAGAAGACCATCGACTACCTCCGGTTCACCGGCCGCGACGAGGAGCGGGTCCTGCTGGTCGAGCGCTACGCCAAGGAGAACCACCTCTGGCACGACCCGACCGCCAGGCTGCGCTTCAGCGACAGCCTCGGCCTCGACCTGTCGACGGTCGAGCCGTCGCTGGCCGGCCCGGCCCGACCGCAGGACCGGGTCCCGCTCAAGACCTCGCGCCCGGCGTGGCGCAAGGCGGTCACCGCGCTGCTCGGCGACAAGGCCACGGCCAAGGCCAGCGCCGCCGAGATCGAGGCGTGGATCGCCGGCGGCACCCAGCCCGGCGGCGTCCTCGCGTCGAGCGCGGCCGCGACCACCGACCACGGCAGCTTCACCCTGCGCCACGGTGACGTCGTGATCGCGGCGATCACCAGCTGCACCAACACGTCGAACCCGGCGGTCATGCTGGCCGCCGGCCTGGTCGCGCGCAAGGCCCGGGCCCTGGGGCTGATGACCAAGCCGTGGGTCAAGACCAGCCTCGCGCCGGGCTCGCAGGTGGTGACCGAGTACTACAAGGCCGCCGGCCTCGACACCGACCTCGACGCGCTCGGCTTCCAGGTGGTCGGCTACGGTTGCACCACCTGCATCGGCAACTCCGGCCCGGTCCACGACGACATCGCCCGCGCGATCAAGGACGGCGACCTGGTCGTGGCCTCGGTGCTGTCGGGCAATCGCAACTTCGAGGGCCGGGTCAACCCGGTCGTCCGGGCCAACTACCTGGCGTCGCCGCCGCTGGTGGTCGCGTACGCGCTGGCCGGCACCATGAACCTCGATCTCGAGAACGAGCCGCTCGGCTTCGGCGCCGGCGACCGCCCGGTGTTCCTGCGCGACGTGTGGCCGACCAGCGAGGAGGTCGCCGCCGTGGTCGCGAGCGCCGTCAAGCGCGAGCAGTTCGTCGAGCGCTACGCCGCGGTCAGCGAAGGCCCGCCGCCGTGGCGGACGCTGCCGGTGCCGACCGGCGACACCTTCGCCTGGGACGACGCCTCGACCTACATCCGCAAGCCGTCGTTCTTCGACGAGCTGGCGCCCGAGCCGACGGCCCTGACCGACCTCCACGGCGCCCGCGCCCTCGCCATCCTCGGCGACTCGGTCACTACCGACCACATCTCGCCCGCCGGCAACATCGCCAAGGGCAGCCCGGCCGGCAAGTACCTCGCCGACCACGGCGTGCCGCCGGCCGAGTACAACCAGTACGGCGCCCGCCGCGGCAACCACGAGGTGATGGTGCGCGGCACCTTCGCCAACATCCGGCTGAAGAACAAGATGGTGCCCGGGGTCGAGGGTGGCGTGACCCGCCACCAGCCCGACGGCGCCCAGATGTCGATCTACGACGCGGCGATGCAGTACGCCGGCGAGGGCGTGCCGCTGGTGATCCTGGCCGGCGAGGAGTACGGCACCGGCAGCTCGCGCGACTGGGCGGCCAAGGGCACGCTGCTGCTCGGGGTCAAGGTCGTGATCGCGAAGAGCTTCGAGCGCATCCACCGCTCGAACCTGATCGGCATGGGCGTGCTGCCGGTCGAGTTCGACGCCGGCCAGGACGCGGCCAGCCTCGGCCTCACCGGCGAGGAGCTGTTCGCGGTGTCCGGCATCGCCGGCGGGCTGACCCCGCGTCAGCGGCTGACGGTGACGGCCGGCGACAAGACCTTCGCCGTGACCGCCCGGGTCGACACCCCGCAAGAGGCCGAGTACCTGGCCCACGGCGGCATCCTGCAGTACGTGCTGCGCAACCGCGCCGCCGCCGTCCGCGCCCGCCTGGCCTGAGAGGGTTGGCAACAATAGGGTTTCGGAACGATCGCCCGCGCGCGACGGCCAACCCTCGACTCTGATTCCGTACAGATCGGGCCGGCACGCTGGT
>JAYVSF010000160.1:0-4743 GCA_043775605.1 Myxococcales bacterium | reverse complement strand
CGCGGCCCGCAACCGCCGCACCAGGACCCGGATGATCTCGCGGCCGATCGCCGGCCGGCGCTCGAGCAGCTCGTCGAGATCGGCGCGGGCCAGGCCGAGCAGCCGGCAGTAACGGCGCGATTGATGCTGGCTCGCGACCTACCGGAGCAGGCGACAGCTCGCCGGGTGGTGAGGAACGGCGACCGCCAGCGTTCATCGCCCGTCGAGGCGAGAGGAGCCTTGCTCAGCGGTGCGCGGTGACGCGGAAGCTGCCGGTGGCGCTCGCGCTCGCCGAGTCCGCCGCCCGGTGGCCCGTCATGGCGAACGTGGCGGCCCACGTCACAGAGCCATCCGGGTTGTGGGTGAACTCCGTGACGTTCACGCTGAACGTGGCGGGCTGGTCATCACAGTTGACACCGGCGGTGTTGCTGGGCGAGTGGCCGTCGACGTGGACGAGAATCCCTCCGGGGGCGGGGCTGCACAAACTGTGCGGACCCAGGGTAGGCCCGAACGCAGAGACGTCGACAGTGACGTTCGGAGTGCCCACGGAGCAGGCGATCTGGACCACGCCTGGGCCCATCAAGCTGGCGACAATCAGGGCGCCCCCGGGCCCGGGCGTGCAGTGCACCGTGAATGGCGCCGCGTTGTACATCCCGGTCCCGTCGAAGAAGTCGACGCCGGCGGGAGCGTCGGTCGGCGCGTCAGTCGAACCGCCGTCGGTCCGCGCGTCGATCGAACCGCCGTCGATCGCGACCGACGTGTCGGTGCAGCCCCAGGCCAGGACGGTCAGGATCAGGGCGGGCGTACGAACGATCATTTTCATGGGCGGCCCTCGAAGTTGACTCCGTGGATAGGCCGCATGAGGGCGTCCTCCGCCCGACACCGCCGCCACCGTCAGCCGAGGTTGCGCCGGTAACGCCCATGGCGTCAAGCCGGCGCGGCGACCGCGGGGACGACCTCCTGCTCGGCAGGTCGTGTCCCTGGATGGGACGTCTCCGCCCCGCGCGTCATCGCTCGGCCGCCAGCCGCTGGTTCGCGGCCCGCAACCGCCGGACCAGGACCCGGATGATCGCGCGGCCGATCTCGGGCCGCCGCTCGAGCAGCTCGTCGAGGTCGGCGCGAGCCAGGCCGAGCAGCTCGCAGTCCTCGACGCACACGGTGTCGGCCGAGCGGGCCTCGCCGTCGAGCAGCGCCAGCTCGCCGACCAGCTCCTCGCGGCCGAGCTCGGCGATCTCGCGGCCGCCGTCGCGGACCGCGACCCGACCGCGCGCGACCACGTACATGGCGTCGCCGGGGTCGCCCTTGCGGAACAGCACCGCGCCGGCCGTGAGCTCGCGGTGGACCGCGATCCGTGCGACCTGCAGCAGGTCCTCGCCCGACAGCTCGCGGAACAGCGGCACCGTGCGCAGGAAGTAGACCGTCTCGACCAGGGACAGCATGGGCTCGTCCTCCTTGAACGTGGACCGGTTGCGCAGCTCGGGCAGCTCGACCGATGCCGCCTGCCGCAGCCAGGCGTCGTCGAGCGCGAGCAGCGCCGCGACCCGATCGGCCGGCGCCGCGATCGTGCGATCGAACAGCGCCGCCGCCGCGCGATCGAGCGGGGCCGCCGCCGCGGTCTCGAGCAGCTCGATCGCGCCCGACCGCTCGCGCGAGTCGCCGCCGCGGACCCGGCTCTCGACCAGGTGGCACATCGACGCCTCGCAGGTCAGCGCCAGGATCGCCAGGCCGCGCTTCTCGCACTGACGCAGGCGGGCCGCGACCTCGCCGCGCAGGCCCGGCGTCAGCACCGTGCGCTCGAAGCCGCGCAGGCGCGCGGCCTGCTCGACCTCGCGCTCGAGCAGCGTCGCGACCCGCTCGACCGGCAGCCCGCCGTGGTGGCGCGCGGCCAGGGCCCGGGCGGCGCGGTAGCGGACCGCGGGGTGCAGGTGATCGAGCAGGCGATCGAGGACGGCGTCGCCGCGCGGGCCGGTGCCGAGCGCGAGCGCGGTGGCGATGCCGGTGACGGTCGCGACCGGCGCGCCGGTGACCTTGCGCTCGAGCGCCGACGTCATCCGATCGTCGAGCGCGGCCAGGGCCTCGATCGCGACCGCGCGCACCGTCGGTTCGGCCAGCGCGGCGACGATCGCCGAGATGTACGGCGGCAGGCCGAGCTTGCCGGCGGCGCGCACCGCCTCGATCCGGACCGCCGGCGCCGGATCCTCGAGCAGCTGCTGGAGCGCGCCGTAGATCACCGGGTCGCCGGGCCGGACCTCGCCCACCGCCCACGCCGCCGCCGCCCGCTCGTCGGCGTGGTCCGACTGCAGCAGCGCGAGCAGGCGCCCGACCCGGCTCTCGGGCGCGACGTCGCCCTCGCCGCGCGGCAGGTCGCGCTTGCCCGCGGCCCACGCCAGCGAGCCCAGCCCGGCGGCCTCGGCCCGGGCCAGCGACGCTCGCGCCAGCGCCCGGACCCGGACGTCGCCGTCGTCCTGGCGCGCCCGGACCACGTCGCGCACCTTCTGGGTGGCCTCGAGCTGGGCCAGCGCCCGCAGGCAAGCCCGCTCGACGTCGTCCTCGGTCGCGCGCTCGAGCACGCCGGCGATCACCGCGGCGTCATCGGCCTGCTCGAAGCCGGCCAGGATGGCGACCGCGGCGGCGCGGACCCGCGGCGACGGATGCTCGCAGGCGATCGCCAGCGCCGGGCGCGCGACCTCGGGCGGGGCGGAGGCCAGGAGCGCGACGGTGAACTCGGCCGGGCCCTCGTCGCCGCGGACCTCCTCGGCCAGCGCGACCACGTGCTCGCGATCGAGCGCCGGGCCGGCGTCGAGCTCGAGCTGCCGACGGTCGAGGCTCTTGCGCAAGGCCAGCACGTACGCCCGCCGCAACCCGGCGGTCAGCACCAGCAGGCCGATCGCGAGCGCGACGATCGCCACCGACGGCCAGCGCAGCGAGCGGGCCGGCAACAGCTTGAGGGCGGCGCCGCCGAGGATGTAGAAGCCGGGCGCGAGCGCGCCGCGGATCAGCGCGCTGGCCTGGGCTCGCCGCCACGCCGGCAGCGGCGCCTGCATCTGGGCCCGGCCCGGGCTCGACAGCGACTGCTTGAGCATGCGGTCGCCGGCGCTGAGCGCGGCGATGAGGCCGAGCCCGGGCAAGACGAACACCAGCGCGCCCAGCACCAGCTCCCAGGTCTGGGCCGCCAGCAGGCAGCGGGTCGAGCCGAACCGCGACAGCAGGTAGCCCGAGATGAGCAGCGGCGCGAGCACGGTCGCGACCCCGGTGATGGCGTAGAGCTGGCCCATGAACGCCGCCAGCTCCTCGGGCCGGGCGAAGCGATCCTGAGCCGCGGCGAACAGCTGGAAGTCGATCGACTGCTCGACCAGCAAATCGATCACGCCCATGATCGCGATCAAGCGCAGCAGCGGCTCGGCGACGACGTAGCGGATGGCGTCGCCGATGTCGGCCACCGGCCCCTTCGGAGCGGCCCGTGGTGCGGCGGTGCGGCCGTCGAGATCGCGGCGGCCGGTCGCGACCAGCAGCGCGCCAGCGCCGACCAGCAGCACGGCCGCGACCACCAGCAGGTTGGCGGCGCCGGTCAGCTTCGCGAGCGCGCCCGAGCCCAGCCCGCCCAGCACCCAGGCCAGGCCGGCGCCGGCGCCGATCAGCGGCAGGAGCCGCTTGGCGCTGCGGACGTCGAGCGCCTCGGTGATGAGGCCCCAGCCCTGGATCAGCAGCAGACCGGACACGACCTCGGTGACGACGTAGTTGACGAACGGCACCGCCGGCCAGCCGCCGGCCAGCGCCGCCCGCGAGGCCAGCACCAGCGCGACCGCGCCACCGAGGATCACGGCCACCAGGCGGCGCATGCCGAGGCGGGGCGCCGCCGCCGACGCCGCCAGCGACACCACCGCCAGCGCCGCGGCCGAGGCCATGAACGCGTCGGGGATGCGAGCCCGGCTGTAGGCGCACAGGAACAGGCCGCGCTGGGCGGTCTTGAGCAGCACGACCCCGGCGGTGAGCAGGAACGCGAAGCCGAGCAGGCGGCCGGTTCGCGCCGCCTCGCCCTTGCGGACGCCGACCAGCTCGAGCAGACGCGCCATCACGGACGGGCGATCATCGCGGCGGCGCACCGGTGATCGCGGGCTTCACTGGCTTCACTGGCTTCGCAGGCGCGGCGGGCGGCGCGACCGGCGCCGTCGGATCGACCGCAGTGGCCCACGCCGGCCGCTTCTTCGCCGGCTCGCGTTGACCGCAGCCGCTGTTCTTCGCGATCGGGCCGTCGGGGACCAGCAGGCCGTCGGTGAAGCCGGGCTTGCCGGTGACCGCGGTCGGCCCCGGGCAGCCGTCGTCGATCCAGCGGCGGAGGATGCCGAGCTCCTCGTCGGTCATCGCCGGCAGGCCCATCGGCATGCCGAGCGCGCCGGCCGGGTAGTCGGGCCGGGCGTGATCGGCGAACGGCCCGAGCAGGTCGCGCAGGTTCTCGACCCGACGCCGGACCATGACGTCGAGGATGCGCGGCCACGGCTCGCCGGGCAGCGCCTGCAGCACCGAGTAGCGCTTGCCGTCGGGGCTGTGGGCGCCGCGGACCAGCATCTCGTAGGTCCGCATCGCCAGGCCGCGGCCGACGAAGCCGAGGCCGCCGAGGTTGCCGGGGCCGACGTCCTTCTCGTGATCGTTCATGTGGCAGTGCACGCAGACCTTGCCGAGGACGCGAGCCTTGACCTCCTCCCAGCCGACCGGATGAGTCGCCGGCGGCGGCATCGCCAGCAGCGGCTCGGCGGGCGGGGCCGG
>JAYVSF010000159.1:0-3055 GCA_043775605.1 Myxococcales bacterium | reverse complement strand
TGGCCGACGGTGGTGGTCGAGCTGGCGGGCGGGTTGTGCTCGCCGCTCGACGACGAGCTCGATCACGCCGGCTGGCTGGCGACCGCGGCGCCGGCGATCCGGGCCCGGCTGCGGATCGTGCTGGTCGCGTCCGATCGACTGGGCGTACTGCACGACGTCGCCGCCACGCTCCACGCCGCCGCGGCCCACGGCCTCGGGCCCGCGCTCGCCGCGATCGCGCTGGCGCCGCCGGCCACGGCCGACCTGTCGACCGGCACCAACGCCGCCGAGCTGGCCCGCCGGCGCCCGGCCCGCGACCTCGCGATCGTCGAGCTGCCGCGTGCTCCGTCGGCCGAGCTCGCCCACCACGCCGCGGTCCAGGCGATCCTGGCCGCGCTGTAACCGACGACGAAGCCTCGGCTACTTCGCGCGGCCGGCCTTCTGGCTGCGCTCGAGCTCGGCCTTCGACACCGCGCCCTCGCGCAGGACCGACCAGGCGTCGGCGGTGACCTCGACCAGCGTCGACGGTGGCGCCGGCGCGACATCGCCGGCGTCGACCCAGACCTCGACGCTGTGGGCGAAGCGCTGGCGGAACGCCGCGGCCGACGCGGCGCCCGGCTTGTGCTCGAGGTTCGCGCTCGACAGCAGCACCGGTCGCCCGAACGCCTCGACGATCGCCTTGGCCAGCGGCTCCTCGCAGACCCGGACCCCGACCTTGCCGGTGGCCCGGGTCAGCGCGCGTCGCACCGCCGCCGGCAGCTCGTCGCCGGGCGGCAGGATCAGCGTCAGCGCGCCGGGCCAGTGGCTGTCGGCCAGCCGGCGGGTGGTCGGCCAGGCGGTGCCATCGACGACGCTGCCGGCCGCGGCCAGGCTGGGCACCAGCACCAGCGCCGGGTGGCTGCGGGCGCGGCGCTTGAGCTGGAACAGCCGGTTGACCGCGTCGGCCGAGCCGAGGTCGGCCGCCAGGCGGTAGGCGCCGCCGACCGGGAAGCTGGTCAGGGCGCCGGTGGTGAGCGCCCTGGCGATCTCGCCGGCTCGGGGCACTGCATCGGCGAACGGGATGATCTTCATCGTCGGCGGGGACCGGCGGGCATCGGTCCAGGGTACGCCCGATCGCGGCCCGGCGCCCGGCCGCGGACGCGCGACCTGGCCCCGTGGTCGCTACAGCTGGCTCAGGACCCGCGCGGCGTGGTGGCGGGCGTCGGCGATCACCCGCGCTCGATCGAGCGTGAGCAGCTCGCGATCGCGCACCACCAGGCGGCCGTCGACCGCGACGTGGCGGACGTCGCTGGCGCGGGTGGCGTAGGCCAGGGTCGAGTAGGGGTTGGTCGACGGCACGGTGTGGACGCCGCCGGTGTCGACGACGATCACGTCGCCGCGCCGGCCGACGGTGAGCGCGCCGATCTCGTCAGCCAGGCCCAGCGCGGCCGCGCCGCCGCGGGTCGCCAGCTGGACCGCGGCCGGCGCCGGCAGGGTCCGCGGTCCGCAGCGCGGCTTGTGCAGCAGCGCGGCCAGCCGCAGCTCGAGGAAGCCGTCGAGGTTGTTGTTGCAGGGCGCGCCGTCGGCGCCGAGCGCGACCGCGACGCCGCGCGCCAGCAGCTCGGGGATGCTGGCGATGCCCGAGGCCAGCTTGAGGTTGGAGCTGGGGCAGTGCAGGACGTGGGTGCCGGTCCGGGCCAGCAGCTCGATCTCGACGTCGTCGAGGTGGATGCAGTGGGCGATGGCGGTGCGCGGGCCGAGCAGGCCGAGGCCGTCGAGCGCGACCAGATTGCGGGTGCCGAACCGCGCGGCGACCGCGGCGATCTCGCCCTGGTTCTCGCTGGCGTGGGTGTGGATGCCGAGGCCGCGGGCGCTGGCCCGGAGGCCGACCTCGCGCAGCAGCTCGTCGGTGCACGACAGCGCGAACCGCGGCGCATAGGCGTAGCGCAGGCGGCCACCCGCCGCGCCGTGCCAGCGATCGGCCAGGCGATCGGACTCGGCCAGCGCCGCCGCCGTCGACTCGCGCAGGCCGCGCGGGATGGCGGGATCGGGCGCGTCCATCATCGCCTTGCCGATCGTCGCGCGCAGGCCGCACTCCTCGGCCGCGGCGAACACCTCGTCGGTGTGGTGGACCGTGGCCATGTCGAGGATCGCGGTGGTGCCGCCGAGCAGCAGCTCGGCCATCGCCAGCCGCGCCGACGCCGCCAGGGCCGGGGCGTCGAGCGCGCCCTCGTACGGCCACACCACCGTGCGCAGCCAGTCGAGCAGCTCGAGGTCGTCGGCGCGGCCGCGGGCCAGGGTCTGGCACGTGTGGATGTGGGCCTGGATCAGGCCCGGCATGACCAGCGCGCCGTCGACCTCGACGATCGTGTAGTCGGCGCCGGTCGGGGTGTAGTGGCCGCCGATCTGGGCGATGACGCCGTCGGCGATCGCCAGGTCGCCGTCGACGATCCGGTGGTCGTCGTCGACCGTGACGATCGTGCCCCCGCGGAAGATCAGCTCGCCCATCACGCCGACTATAACGTGATCACGGGTGTGGGCGTTGACGGCAGGGTCACCGCGAGGTCGACGTCGACGACGCGTCGATCGGGACCAGCGAGAACCCGGGATAGACGTAGGTGTCCTCGCCCGAGTACTCGAGCCCATACTCCCCGCCCTGGGCCATGGCCCGGGACAGGCGCCCGTGCTGCCACCACCGCCACGCTCCGATCAGACGGCCAGGACGCGGACGACGGGGAATCGACCGTCGCGCAGTCGCACCAGGTCGCCCACGTCGCTCGTGTACACAGGATCGCCCCGGCTCGCCGCCGAGGCCATCACGATCGCATCGACCACGGTCGCGGATGGGACCGCGGCGATCGCCTCGCCGGCCAGCTTGGCGAGCCGTTCGGTGAGGTCCTCCACGGTGAGCATTGCCAGGATTCCGTCGATACGCGTGGTCCGCGCGCGCCACCATTCCGCGATGACCGCCGTGGGCACGGTGATGGTGACCCGGCCGGCGAGAGCGGTGTCGAGGATCTTGCGTATCCGGACGCCGCGTCGCTCGAGCGCGATGAGCGCGCCGGTGTCGAAGGTGAGCCCCATCAGCGCGTCCGCT
>JAYVSF010000158.1:0-4460 GCA_043775605.1 Myxococcales bacterium | reverse complement strand
TGACCCTGGCGCCCGACGCCCTGCGCGCAGCCCTGCCCACCGCCAGCGCGCGGGTGGTGGTGCTGATCCACGGCTCGGCCGGCAGCGACCGGCACTGGCAACGGGGCGGCCACGATCACGGCGCCGCGCTCGCGCGCGACCTCGGCTACACGCCCCTCTACCTCCACTACAACAGCGGCCGCCACATCTCGACCACGGGCCTCGAGCTGGCCGCGCTGCTCGAGGACCTGGTGCGGGCGTGGCCGGTGCCGCTCGACGCGCTGGTGCTGCTCGGCCACAGCATGGGCGGCCTGGTCGCGCGCAGCGCCATCCACGCTGGCGCCGTCGCGGGCCACCGCTGGCCGGCCCGGCTGCGGGCGCTGATCTGTCTGGGCTCGCCCCACCACGGTGCCCCGCTCGAGCGCGGCGGCAACTGGCTCCATCGACTGCTCGGCGTGAGCCGCTACAGCGCGCCGATCGCGCGGCTGGCCCGGCTGCGCAGCGCCGGCGTCACCGACCTGCGCCACGGCAACGTCGTCGACGCCGACTGGGCCGGCGCCGATCGCTTCGAGCATCACGACGATCGCCGCACGCCGCTGCCGCTGCCGACCGGGGTCGCGTGCTACGCGATCGCGGGCACCAGCGCCGCCACCCTCGACGGCCGCCTGCCCGGCGACGGCATGGTGCCGGTCGACAGCGCGCTCGGCCGTCACCCGCAGCCCACACGCGCGCTGGCGTTTCCGCCCGAGCATACGTGGATCAGCCCGGCCACCGGCCACCTCGAGCTGCTGGCGCGGCCCGAGGTCTACGCCCGGCTGCGCGGGTGGCTGGAATCGCTGCCGCCGCCCGCGTGATACCGTCGCCGGGCACGAACGAGGGAGGCTGACGTGGTGCTTGCTCGTCGCGACATGCTCAAGCTCGTCGGCGCTGGTGGCCTGGCCGCGCTGGTGCCGGGCTGTGGCGGCGGTGGGGTCCGCGGCCGGGTCGGCATCGTCGGTGGTGGCGCCGCCGGCGTGATGACCGCGTGGCTGCTCGACGGCGCGTACGACACCGTGATCGTCGAGGCCGGGCCGGTGCTGGGCGGCAACCTGGTGACCGTCGAGGTCGACGTCCGGGGCCAGCCCGCGTACATCGACGTCGGGCCCCAGTACTTCCACCCGGGGCCGTACCCGACCTACTCGCGACTGGTGACGCTGCTCGGGCTCGACGGCGACGTCTACGCCGCGCCGTCGTCGATCACGATCTTCGCGCCCGGCGAGCCGACCCCCCGCTTCGTGTCGCCGATCCTGCCGGCCCGGGTCTGGCCGCTGCAGCAGGACTGGAACACGCCCGGCGTCGACGCGTTCACGACCCTGACCCGGCAGGCCATCGACGACGACCAGCACGATCACGACTGGCACGAGACCGTCGACGAGTTCCTGGGCCGGCTGGCGCTGACCGACGCCCAGCGCCAGCAGATCCTGCTGCCGTGGATCGCGTCGATCGCCGGCGTCGATCTGGCGATCACGCGCGGCTGGTCGGCGCGCGCGGCGCTGGTGTTCCTGGCCCGGGCCACCGCCAGCCTGCTCGAGACCGTCGCGTACCAGACGATGCGCCACGGCATGCAGGGCGTGCTGACCGCGCTGGTCGCGGGCTGCAGCACGGCGACGGTGCGGACCGCCAGCAAGGTGACCACGGTGACCCGCGCGCCGGACGGCCGACTGCAAGTGATGACCGCCGATGGCGCGGTCGACACCTTCGACGCGCTGGTGATCGCGGCGCCAGCTCACGCCGCCGTGCGGTTCCTCGCCGACCTGCCTGGCGCCGACGCCCAGCGCGCCGCCCTGGCCAAGGTCGAGTGGACCGAGGCGCGGCTGCTGCTGCACCGCGACGGCCTCTACGCCCCGACCGATCCGAGGATGCAGTCGTTCCTCAACTGCCAGGCCGGCGCCACGGTGTGCGAGGGCTCGATGCGGCTCGCCGACGCGCTGGCGCCGATGGCCGACGGCCAGCCCGTGGATCTATGGAAGAGCTGGGCGTCGTTCCGCGCCGTCGAGCCGGCCCAGGTGGTGCACGAGACCGCGTTCAAGCACGTCTCGATCACGCCCGGGACCCACGATGCGCAGGTGGCGCTGCGGGCCCTGAGCGGCGCGGGCGGGCTGTGGTTCGCGGGCGGCTGGACTCAGGACTTCGACGCCCAGGAGACCTGCCTCGTGTCGGCGCTGGCGGTGTGCACGGGCCTCGGCGCCAGCGACTCGACGCACGCGCGGGCGCTGGCCGCGGCCGCCGCTCGCCTCAGCGCGAGATGACCAGGTACGACGACAGCACGATGTTGGCCCCGCTGGCCGCCGGCGGCTCGGCGCCGTTCAACCGCGCGTGGTAGCTGATCGTCGCCGGCTGGCCGGGCGTGACGTCGTGGGTGACGTCGACGATCCACGGCGTCACCTGCTGGCCCGGGCACCAGCCGCCGCGACCGAACCACCAGGTGCCGCTCTGGTTCGGCGTCATGCCGTGGGCGGTCTCGGCCATGCAGCCGCTTTCGGTCCCCGCCATCGGGAACTCCTTGCGGTAGGTCGACGCGCCGATGGTGAGGTCGTGCTGGTGGTCGCAGAACTCGGCGCAGTCGTTGCTGTCGGCGCCGTGGCCGGTGACCAGCGTGAACAGCTCGACGTGGCGCGCGCCGGCCGGGATCGCGACCTCCATCGGCGGGTGGGCGGCGTTGTACGCGCCGTCGAACGCGCCGCCGGTGAACAGCGGCACCACCTCCGACGGCGTGTAGCCCTTGCCGCGGTTGGCCAGGCGCAGCGACACGGTGGTCGCGGTCGGCTGGGTGTTCCACGATGGCGCCCACTCCCACTTGAAGTGGCGGGAGCCCCCGGCGTGCAGGAACCCGAGCATCGGCGACACGTCGACGGTCCAGTGGGTCTCGCGGTGGTAGCTGGTGATGAACCGGGCCAGCTCGATCCAGCGGCCGGACGCGTCGTCCTTCACCCAGAGATAGGCCAGGTAGTCCCAGGCCCCGCAGTTGCCGAGCTCGGGCTGGTCGCGGTTCGGGCAGCGCTGGGTGACGTCGACGGTCAGCGTGTCGAAGGTCGCCATCGTCGCCGCCGACGGCAGCGCGACGTCGAGCTCGGCGAAGCCGTCGGGCAGCACCTGGCCGGTCCACATCGGCACCACCATCCCGTGGTCGGCGTCGAGCACCGCCTGGCGCTCGGCCTCGCCGTTGAACGCGACGACCTCGTTGGCGACGTAGGCGAGGTTGGCTGCCCACGGCCAGCCCGGCAGCGCGGCGTCGTGGCGGGTGACGTCGGCGAGCGAGCCGAGGCCGCGGACCCGCTGCGCGCGATCGATGGCGAAGCCGCTCTTGCCCGGACCGAGCAGCGCGGTGTCGATCCAGTTGTCGAGATCGAGCGCGCTCTTGGCGACGACGTGGAGGTGGCGGCGCCAGTGGTCGGCGTCGGCCGGCGGCAGCGTGGCCAGCGCGGCGTCGATGCCGGCGGTGATGGTGTCGAGCGAGGCGGCGATGCCCGACACCCGGCGCGAGGCGAAGAAGTAGTGGACGTTCCTCGGCGACGCGGCGATCAGGTGGTCGACGTCGCGGGTCCAGATCGAGGTCGCGTCGGCGGTCGAGATCGGGATGGTGTCGGGCACGAAGACGTAGCTCTCGCAGCCCGACCACTCGGTGCGCAGGTTCCAGGTCGGGCCGCCGCGCAGGTCGAGGGTGAAGTCGTCGGCGAGCTCACCGCGGTGGACGCCGTTGGGGCCATCGGCGAAGGCCCGCACCGGCAGGTCGAGCTCGCGGCACAGCGCGGCCGGGCTGGTGTCGGCGTCGAGAGCGGCGTCGACCGGGTGACCGCCGCCGCCGTTGCCGCCGCAGGCGCCGTCCGTCGCGAGGAGCACTGTCAGGGCCACGGCGGCACGCGTTCGCATGGGGTAACGCTAGAGCGCGCGGGGCTGGCGAGGCAACTCCTACGTTCGCGTGAGTTCCTTGTCATCCGGCTGGCGCCGACGACGCCATGGGTTGACCGCCACGCGGCCGACGCCTACCCTGTTCGAACATTCATTGACGGGGAGGGACCGATGCGAGTGAACGTTCTCGGATCGTTGACGCTAACTTTGGTGATGGGCTGTGCCACCGACGGACCTACGGGCGATCCAGGGCCCGAGGGGCCGACCGGTGCGACCGGGCCGCAGGGAGCCGTCGGACCGCAGGGACCGCCTGGCGCCGTCGGTCCCGAGGGTCCGCGCGGACCCCAGGGTGTCGCCGGTAACGATGGCGCGACCGGCGCCGTCGGACCGGTCGGCGCCGCGGGCCCGCAAGGCGCGGTCGGTCCGCGAG
This sequence comes from Myxococcales bacterium, assembly GCA_043775605.1. Lineage (GTDB taxonomy): Bacteria > Myxococcota_A > Polyangia > Haliangiales > Haliangiaceae > UBA2376. The sequence goes on along the minus strand of JAYVSF010000158.1, from coordinate 163 downwards.
GCCAGCAAGGCGTTCCGGGCAACGTCGGTCCGGTCGGCGCCCAGGGCCCGGCCGGTCCGATCGGGCCGGTGGGCATCCAGGGGATGCAGGGTCCGGGACCGACCGATGCGCAGGTCCAGTCGGTGCTGCTGGCCATGGGCGGCGCCACCGAGGCCAAGCAGGA
>JAYVSF010000157.1:0-4077 GCA_043775605.1 Myxococcales bacterium | reverse complement strand
CTCAAGATCAAAGTCACCCAGGTTCGTAGCGGCATCGGCCGCCCCGAGACCCAGCGCCAGACCCTCCGGGGCCTGGGCCTGCGCAAGCCGCACTCGACGGCGATCGTCGAGGACACCCCCTCGATCCGCGGCATGATTCGCAAGGTCTCGCACCTGATCACGATCGTTCCCGTCGAGTAGGGCGGGGCGGGGCCCTGCGCCTCGCCACCGCGTCGACTCGACTCGTTGACCTCACCGTTTCGGCAGTTGCCGGCCGCCGTCCGAGCCCTACACTCCTCACCCTGGGCCACATCCAGGGTCAGGTCTCATGGGTCCAAGACCAGGGCCGGGCACGACAGCCTCTCCAAGGCAGGATCGCTATGGGCACTACCCTCCACACGCTCTCTCCCAACCCGGGCTCGACCAAGACCAAGAAGCGGCTCGGCCGCGGCCGTGGCTCGGGCACCGGCAAGACGTCCGGCAAGGGCGTCAAGGGCCAGAAGGCCCGCCCGGGTCACCACGGCCCCCGCATCGGCTTCGAGGGTGGCCAGATGCCGATGAAGATGCGCATCGCGAAGCGCGGCTTCAAGAACCCGTTCCGCACCGAGGCGTTCCCGATCAACCTCCGCACGCTCGAGGAAGCCTTCGAGACCGGCGCCACGATCGACGTGGCGGCGCTGCGCGAGCGCGGCCTGGTGCCCAAGAACGCCGACATCATCAAGATCCTCGGCACCGGTGAGCTCACGAAGAAGCTCACGGTCACCGCGCACCGGTTCTCGACCGCGGCCAAGGAGAAGATCGAGAAGGCCGGCGGTTCGGCGGTTGCGCTCGAGGCGGCTGCGGCTGCCTGAGAGTTTGTGATTCGGAGAGATTCACAGTCTCTGAGTCGCGGACCGTCGTCGGCTCGCACCTCGATCGCTCCTAGATCTCAAGAGCCCTAGACAGGCACCTCGGCAGGCTGGTTACCCTTGGCCAACAGCTTCCAGAACATCGGCAAGATTCCCGAGCTGCGCAGGCGGATCCTGTTCACGCTGGCGATGCTCGCGGTCTACCGGGTCGGCGTGTTCGTCACCGTCCCCGGCGTGAACCGCGCGGAGATGGCGAACGTCGTCACGAAGGGCGGCAAGGGCTCGTTCCTGGGCATGCTCAACATGTTCTCGGGCGGCGCCCTGCAGAAGCTCTCGATCTTCGCCCTGGGCATCATGCCCTACGTCTCGGCGTCGATCGTCATCCAGCTCCTGACGGTGGTCGTGCCCAAGCTCGACCAGCTCAACAAGGAAGGCGAGCAGGGTCGGCGCCGGATCAACCAGCTCACCCGCTACGGCACGATCATCCTCGCGGCGATCCAGGGCTTCTTCATCGCCCAGTTCCTCGAGAGCCTCTCGGGTCGTGGCTCGACCGTCGTCCCCGATCCGGGCTGGGGCTTCCGGATCATGACCATCCTCACGGTCACGACCGGTACCGCCTTCATCATGTGGCTCGGTGAGCAGATCACCGATCGCGGCATCGGCAACGGCAGCTCGATGATCATCTTCGCCGGCATCGTCGCGGCGATGCCCGACGCCGTCACCCAGTATCTGGCCGGCGCGTCCGGGCGCGCGGGCGCGGGCGGCAGCGGTGGCTTCGGGTTCGAGGGCATCATCCTCGTGCTGCTGATCGTCGGCACCATCGCTGCCATCTGCTACTTCGAGCGCGCCCACCGCAAGATCCCGATCCAGTACGCCAAGCGGCAGGTCGGGCGGAAGATGTACCAGGGCGCGCAGTCGCACCTGCCGCTCAAGATCAACGTGTCGGGCGTCATCCCGCCGATCTTCGCCTCGTCGCTGTTGATGTTCCCGCAGCAGATCGCGGGCATGTCGGGCTCGCCGATGCTGCAGGAGATGGCGGCCGCGCTGCACCCGGCCGACTGGCGCTACAACGTGCTCTACACCGTGCTGATCGTGTTCTTCGCGTTCTTCTACACGGCGATCCAGTTCAACCCGGTCGAGGTCGCCGACAACCTGAAGAAGGGCGGCGGCTTCATCCCCGGCATCCGCCCGGGCAAGCAGACCGCGCAGTACATCGAGAAGGTGCTCACTCGCATCACGTTCGCGGGCGCCCTGTACCTGGCCGTGGTCTGCATGATTCCGGCGCTGCTCGCGAAGTACATGGAGGTGCCGTTCGCCTTCGGTGGCACCGGCCTCCTCATCGTCGTCGGTGTCGCCCTCGACACCGTCCAGCAGATCGAGTCGCACCTGATCACGCGCAACTACGAAGGCTTCACCGGACCGAAGGGGCCCCGCATCCGCGGGCGCACCGCCGCCCGGCCCGCCCGCTAGCTGCCGCGCGCTCCCTCGGCGCCGCACCGGATCCCCCCCGAAGGGCCGGGCGGCGCCGCGCCATTTTCTCCTCCGCCTCGTGTCTCCCTGTCCGGCATGCGCATCGTCTACAAGAGCCTCGACGAGATCCATACGATGCGGGACACCGCGCTGGTGGTGTCGTCGATCCTCGACGAGGTGTGCGCGGCGGTCGCCCCGGGGATCTCGACCCTCGAACTCGATCGCATTGCCCGGGCGGGGATCAAGCGCGAGGGCGTCATCTCGGCGTTCCTCGGCTACGCCCGTCCGCCGTACCCCGCGGTGACCTGCATCTCGGTCAACGAGGAGATCGTCCACGGCATCCCGCGCAAGGACAAGCTGCTCGCGGCCGGCGACCTGGTCGGGATCGACTTCGGCGTGTTCAAGCACGGCCTGTGCGCCGACTCGGCCCGGACGGTGCTGGTCGGGGGCAAGGGATCGCCTGAAGCCACCGCCCTGATGAAGGCGACCAAGAAAGCGCTGGATCTGGCGATCGACCAGTGTCGGGTCGACAATCGCCTCGAGGACGTGGGATCGGCCGTCCAGCGTTACGCCGAATCCCTTGGATATTCGGTGGTTACGACGTTCGTCGGCCACGGAATCGGCCGGCGGATGCACGAGGATCCCCCCGTCCCGAACTACGGCAAGCCCGGCAACGGAAAACGCATCAAACGCGGCCTTGTCATCGCCGTGGAGCCTATGGTAAACGCCGGGGCCCCTGACGTCGAGGTACTCGACGATGAGTGGACGGCGGTCACCGCCGACGGCAGGCTCTCCGCGCACTTCGAACACACCATCGCCATCCTCGACGAAGGCCCCTGGGTCCTGACTCGAAGGGCGTCGACCCCTGGCGACCCTGCCCACGATCGCGATTGATCATCTACTCAGCCCCTGGTCAGCCCCCGAACCCTGGAAGCGTCATGAAAGTTCGAGCGTCGGTCAAGCCCATCTGCGCCAAGTGCAAGGTCATCAAGCGCAAGGGCGTCGTGCGCGTCATCTGCACCAACGTCCGCCACAAGCAGCGCCAGGGCTGAGCAGCCGCACCGGGCCTGACCGAGATCACCTAGGAGACATTGCCCATGGCACGTATCGCCGGCGTCGACCTTCCGCGTAACAAGCGCGTCGAGATCGCCCTCACTTACATCTTCGGCCTTGGCCGCCACGCGTCCAACGTCGTGCTCAAGCAGGCCGGGATTTCGCCCGACAAGCGCACCGACGATCTCGACGAGAACGACGTGCGCAAGATCCGCGACGCCATCGACGCCAACTTCCGCGTCGAGGGTGACCTGCGTCGCGACACCCAGCTCAGCATCAAGCGGCTCATCGACCTCGGCTGCTACCGGGGCTCGCGCCACAAGAAGAACCTGCCGGTGCGCGGTCAGCGCACCCACACCAACGCTCGTACCCGCAAGGGCCCGCGGCGCATGGCTGTGAAGAAGCAGGGCGGCGCGACCAAGAAGTGATCCCGTAGCGAGTACGCAGGAAAGAACGAGAACTAGATGAGCACCGTCAAAGGTAAGCAGAAGAAGAAGGTCCGGAAGAACATCCAGACCGGCGTGGCCCACATCGCGGCCACGTTCAACAACACCATCGTCTCGATCACCGACGTCTCGGGCAACGTCGTTGCCTGGTCGTCGTCGGGCACCTGCGGCTTCAAGGGCTCGCGCAAGTCGACGCCGTTCGCCGCCCAACTCGCCGCCGAGGACGCGGCCAAGAAGGCGATGGAGCACGGCGTCCGCAACGTCACGGTCTACGTCAAGGG
>JAYVSF010000156.1:0-5413 GCA_043775605.1 Myxococcales bacterium | reverse complement strand
CGCGGCGGCACGCCGACCCCGGTCGCGCGAGCGCCGTGCCGTCCCTGCTCGATGGTCTGGCCGAGTTCCGACGCCTTCCGTAGCCGGATGATCGGGACGAAGCATCGCGGCCATCGTACGATGGCCGCTGGCGGCCAGCCGGCGGCGCCGAAGGTGGCGGTGGCGCTCAGCTACCGCCGCAGCGTCGACCTGCTGTTCGTCGTCGACAACTCGGGGTCGATGGCGGACAAGCAGGCCACGCTCACGGCCACGTTCCCCAAGCTGCTCGACCGAATTGCGACGATCGAGGGCGGGGTGCCCGACCTCCACCTCGGCGTGGTCTCGACCAACGTCGGCACCGGTGGCGTCAACATCGGCGGCTGCAGCTCGGCCACGCGGCCCCAGGGCGATGACGGCAACCTCTTGACCAACCAGTGCCCCGGGCTCACGGGCCAGTTCGTGTCCGACGTCAAGCAGGCCGACGGCAGTCGGATGACCAACTACACCGGCGACCTCGCCACGTTGTTCACCTGCATGGCCAAGCTCGGCACCACTGGCTGCGGCTTCGAGCAACCGCTCGAGGCGATGTCCCGCGCCCTGCAACCGGGCAAGAATCCGGGCTTCGTCCGCCCCGACGCCCACCTCGCGGTCGTGTTCCTCGGCGACGAGGACGACTGCTCGGCCAAGGACGGCGGCGCGTTGTTCGGCGATCCCAACGGTACCGTCAACTCGCCGCTCGGGCCCCGGACCTCGTTCCGTTGCCACGAGTTCGGGGTCACCTGCGACAGCCGTGAGAGTCCGACCCGCCACGTCGTGGTCGCCGGCATCACCGGCCCGGTCGACGACCAGCGCTCGGTCGACGTGATCCCCGATCCCGACGACGCCACCCGGCCTGGGGTCGGCCCGTCCTGCACCGCGGCCGTTGGCAGCGCGGCGCCGAGCGTCCGGACCCAGCACTTCGTCGACGCCTTCGCCGACCACAACCTCGCAACCACGATCTGCAACGCCGACCTCACCGATGCGATGCAGGAGATCGGCAACCTGATCGAGATCGCGGTCGGCAACCCGTGCATCGATCGCGCGCTCGCCGATCGCGACCCGAACCTGCCCGGGGTCCAGCCCGAGTGCTCGGTGTCCGACGTGCTCAACCCCGACGAAGAACCACCGACCCGCACGGAGACGACCATCCCGGCCTGCGATGGCAACGGCAACACGCCGCCGTGCTGGCGCATCACGAGCGACCAGGTCCAGTGCCCGATGGCGCCCGACCACCTCGCGGTCGACGTCAACCGCGGCGGCGCCTCGGTCCCGCTCGGCACCGTGCTCGAGGTCCAGTGCGTGACCGAGTGAACGCGAGCGACCCGCGGCGAACGCGCCCGCAGCCGGTGCGTTCACGCAGTATGCTGGCGCGGTGACGACCCCGGACCCGGCGCGCCCGGTGCGCGGTGAGCTCTCGACGGTGGCTGCCCGGCCTGCGATCCGGCCGAGTCACGGCGAGCCGATCACGGTGGTCGGCGGCCCGGCCCGCGACCCCGCGGATCTGGCCGCGGTTGACGGGGCCAGCGCGCCGCGATGGGTCGACGTCGACGCGGCCCACGCGGTCACCGACAGCGACGCCGACCCGGGCGGCGGCCGCGCGGTCGCGATGTTCCAGCACGCGTCCGCGCCCGATCGCTACCAGGCCGGCGCGCTGCTCGGCCTCGGCGGCATGGGTGAGGTCGTGGCCCGGACCGATCGCGCGACCGGCCGCACCGTCGCGGTCAAGCGGGTGCGCGCCGACCTCACCGATCCCAGCCTGCTGCGCCGGTTCGCGCGCGAGGCCCGCATCCAGGCTCAGCTCGAGCACCCGTCGATCGTCCCGGTCTACGACCTCGGGGTCGACGCCGACGGCAGCCAGTACTTCACGATGAAGAAGATCCGGGGCGAGAGCCTGGCCCTGGTCCTCGACCGCCTGCGCGCGCGCGACCCCGAGGCGACCGCGCACTACACCCGCCGCCGGCTGCTGGCCGTGCTGTCGACGGTCGCGCTGACCCTCGAGTACGCCCACCGCCGCGGCGTCATCCACCGCGATCTCAAACCGGCCAACATCATGCTCGGCGATCTCGGCGAGGTCTACGTCCTCGACTGGGGCCTGGCCGACGTGATCGAGGGCCGGCCCGACGACGCCCGCGGCGCACGCCCCGACGACCAGGTCACCGATCCGTCGCTGACCCCGCCGGCCGCGCTCGATCCGGCCCTGACCAGCGCGCCCGACCTCGGCCTCACCGCCGGCGCCCAGCTCGACACCGGCGCGGGCGTGATGCTCGGGACCCCGGGCTACGCCGCGCCTGAGATGCTTGATCGCGAGCGCGGCCCAGTCGACGGTCGCGCCGACGTCTACGCGCTCGGCTGCATCCTCCACGAGCTGCTCACGCTCGAGCGCCTGCACCGCGGCTTGGCCCTCGGCGCGATCTTCGGCTCGACCCTCGATCTCGACGGCGCCCACCCCGCGGTCAAGGTCCCGGAGCTGCCGCCCGAGCTCGACCGGGTGTGCTTCGAGGCCACCCGCCGTGATCCGGCGGCCCGGCTCGCGAGCGCCGCCGCGCTGGCCGCCGGCCTCGACGCCTACCTCGACGGCGACCGCGATCTGGTCGAGCGCCGCCGGCTCGCCGACGTCCACGCCGATGAGGCCAGCGCCGCTCTCGACCGCGGCCAGGCCGGCGATCGCGCGGTCGCGCTGCGCGCCGTCACCACCGCGCTCGGCCTCGATCCCGAGCACCCGCGGGCCAAGGCCGCGCTGGTCCGGGTGCTCACCGAGCCGGGCCCCGAGGCCGAGGCCGGCGCCGAGGCCGCCCAGCGTGGACCGGCGACGCGGGCCTTGCGCAAGGCCGCGCTGTCGGCGATGGGCGCCACCGCCACCTTCGCGCTGTACCTGCCGCTGGTGCTGTGGATGGGCATCCGCTCGTGGTGGCAGCTCGGCGCGGTGACGGCCGCGGTCACCGGCATGCTCGGAGTCACCTACCACCTGTACCGCCGGCCGGTCACCAGCCTCGAGCTGCCGCTCGTCCACCTCGCGGCCTCGGTGGTCGCGCTCGCCATCGGCGCGGTGGTCACCGGCCCGCTGATGCTGCTACCCGCGATCGCGATCGCCACCGGCGCCGGCTACATCGCCACGTTCGGCCGGCGGGTCCCGCTGGTGATGGCCGCAGTCGTCGCGGTCGTGCTGATCCCGCTCGGCCTCGAGCTGGCCGGGGCGGTCCCGCGCTCGCTCCACTTCGTCGACGGCGCGATGGTGCTGACCCCGCGAATGGTCGGGTTCCCGCCGACCGCGACGCTGGTGTTCCTGGTCGTGAGTCACATCGTGGTCATCGTCACCGCGCTCAACTTCGTCTGGCAGATCCGGCGGACCGCGGCCGCCGCCGAACGCCGGCTGGCGATCCAGGCCTGGCAGCTCGCGCAGCTGGTCCCCCACGACGCCCGCGAGCTGCTGCACGAGGTCGACGCGCCGGCCGCGCGGCCATCGAGCGACAGGTTGTAACCGCCCCGCCTCCCGCCGCCACCATCGCGGCAGGAGGCACCATGAGACTCACCTCGTCCACGACCCTCGGCCTGCTGCTGGCCACCGGCTGCGCCACCACCGGCCGGCCTGCGACCGCGCTCCACCTCGATCGCGTCGTGCTGTACCAGAACGGCATCGGCCACTTCGAGCGCAGCGGCCGGCTCGAGGGCGATCGCCTGCGCTTGCTGTTGCGCCCGCACGAGGTCGACGACGTGATCAAGACCCTGACCGTCGTCGACGTCCACGGCCAGGCCCAGCAGGTCGCGGCCGTGCTGCCGACCCCGTCGGAGTCGGACGGCGACCGGGTCGAGGTCGAGATCGTGCTGTCGCATCCAGGGCGCGACCTGCAGGTGTCGTACGCGGTGCCGACTGCGGCCTGGAAGACCACCTACCGGCTGGCGATGCCCGAGCACGCCGGCGACCCGGTGCTGCTGCAGTCGTGGGCGATGATCGACAACGTGTCCGAGGAGTCGTGGGACCATGTGCTGCTGACCCTGACCACCGGCGCGCCGCTGTCGTTCGCCACCGACCTGCGCACGCCGCACTTCGTGCCCCGGCCCGACGCCACCGGCGCGATGGTCGAGCCGACCGTGCGCAGCGCGATCGTCGCGTCGTCGACCCGCGGCGCGCGCGACAGCGACAGCGACAGCGACGGCATCGCCGACGTCGACGACAAGTGCCCCAACGACGGCGAGACCCGCAACGGCTTCGACGACGATGACGGCTGCCCCGATCGCGGACGGGTGATCGTCACCGACACCAAGATCGAGATCCTCGACGCCATCTACTTCGCCGCGGGCGCGGCCACGCTGCGGCCCGAGTCGATGGCGATCGTCGCCGCGGTGGCCGCGACCCTGCGCGGCAACCCCGAGATCCGACGGATCGAGATCGGCGGCCACGCCTCGGTCGGCGAGCACGACGGCTGGGGACTGTCGGCCCGTCGCGCCGAGGCCGTACGCACCGCGCTGGCCGCGGCCGGCGTGAGCACCGAGCGGCTCGAGTCCCAGCCGTTCGGCGCGTCGCAGCCGATCGATCCCGCCGCCCCCGCCCGCAACCGGCGGGTCACGTTCCTCGTCGTCGATCGGGCCGACGACGACCGCACCAGCGCGGCACCCGGCCAGACCGCGCCCGGCGGCGTGCGGCTCGACGCGGCCACCCTGGCCCGGTCGGCGTCGACCTCCAGCACCGCCGTCGAGATCGCCGGCTCGACCAGCTACCAGCTCGGCGATCGGGTGACCGTGCCGCGGGGCGCGTCGACGCTGGTGTCGGTCATCAACCGGCCGGTGCCCGGCGAGCAGATCTTGCTCTACCGGCCCGAGCCCGGCGCGCCCGGCTCCGATCGCCACCCGTTCGCTGCGGCGCGGGTCGAGCTGCCCGGCGAGCTTGGCCTCGAGCCCGGCCCGGTCGCGGTGTTCGCAGACGGCCGCTTCGCCGGCGAGGGCCTGCTGCGCCGGACCCACGGCGGCGAGGTCAGCTACGTCCCGTTCGCGATCGACGGCGGCACCACCGTCGACGTCACCACCACCGGCGACGAGGCGCCGCAGCGCCTGGTCACCGTCGCGCGCGGAGTCGCCACCGTCGAGAACGCCGCGATCCGCCGGACCACGTACACGATCGCGGCCGGCCGCCAGGCCCACGGCCGCATCTTCCTGCGCCACCTGCCGCGGCCCGGCTTCACGCTCGGCGAGCTGCCGCCCGGCAGCGAGCGCGGCGACGACACCGTGCTGATCCCGATCCCGCTCACCGCGGGGCGCACCAGCACGATCGTGGTCGAGGAGCGCCAGCCCGCCCTCCGCCGCATCCAGCTCCTCGACGACGGCGGCACCGATCTGTCGGCCTACCTCGAGGGCGCCAACCTGTCGCCCGAGGTCCGGACCCCGGCCCAGGCGGTGGTCC
>JAYVSF010000155.1:0-10844 GCA_043775605.1 Myxococcales bacterium | reverse complement strand
CGCCGGCGACCGGTGCCACCGCCGCCAGCGCCAACTCCAGCGCCTCGAGCCGCCGGGGTGCGTGGGGTGCGAGCTGGCTGGCCGTGATCCCGCGGGCGCGCCGCAGCTCGAGCACGGCGCCGCGCTCGCCGGCGACCGCGCGGGTCCGCGCGCGCGCCACGCGCTCGATCGCCAGCGCGCCGATGACCGCGACCGTGACCATCGCGACCGCGGTGATCGCGACCGCGAGGCGGTGCCGGCGGACGAAGTGGGCCAGCACCTCGCGCACCGTGTAGCGTCGGCTGTGGAGGAGCTGCCCGGTCTGGAACCGGCGGAGCTCGTCGGCCAGCTCGCGGACCGTCGGGAAGCGGTCCGCCGGCGTGCGCGCCATCGCGCGGGTCACGATATCGATCAGCTCGCGCCGCGCGGTCGGCACCAGCTCGGCCAGCTCGCGCGGCGGTCCGGCCCGCACGGCGGCCCGTGCCCCGGCGGTGGCGCGGCCATAGCTCGGCTCCCCGGCCAGCAGGTGGTAGAGCGTGGCGCCGAGCGCATAGATGTCCATCGCTTCGGTGGCGGCGTGGCCGCCGGCCTGCTCGGGCGCCATGTACTGCGGGGTCCCGAGCCCGGCGCGGGTGAGGCCGTCCGCCGGCAGGTCGCGGAACGGCGCGGCCTCGGCGTCCGGGCCGGTCGCGGACAGATCGCGGGCCAGGCCCCAGTCGATGACGATCGTCTCGCCGAACGGCCCGATCATGATGTTCTTCGGCTTGAGGTCGCGGTGGACGATGCCCTCGCCGTGGGCGTACGCGATCGCTTCGCACGCCGTCGTCAGGTGGGGCAGCAGGCCGAGGCGCTGGGCCAGGGTCGGGCGCCGCTCGATCTCGACGTCGAGCGAGACCCCGCGGACCAGCGGCATCGCGTAGAACGGCTCACCATTGGCGAACCGCCCGGCCTCGTGGATCGCGACGATCGCGGGGTGGGCCAGGCGCGCGGTCAGGCGAGCCTCGAGCTCGAAGCGCCGACGCAGCGCGGCCGCCAGCGCGGGATCGCCGCCGCCGTCGCCGACCTGCTTGATCGCCACCTCGCGGGCCAGCCGGCGATCGCGCACGCGGTAGGTCCGGCCCATGCCGCCGGCCCCGTCGACGAGCTCGCGCCAGCCGACGTACAGCCCGCGATCGATCACCGGCAGCGCGTCGAGATCGCGGTCGGTGTCCGCGGCCGTCGCCACCGGGGTCGCGAGCGCCATCACCGTGCGACAGGTCAGGCAGGTGCCGGCATGCTCGGCCGCGCCGGGCCCGCCGGCGAGGAGCTGCTCGACGCTGGGATGGATGGGGTTCACGACCGAGGCTCGACGACGATGATACCGATACGATGATAGGCGCGACGAGGCCGGCGCGATCTTCCTGCCGGGCTCAAACGCCGCGCGCCTGGCGTCGGTCAGGCCCGATCGCCGGTACGCTCAGCGTGGCACAACCGCCGTCGCGGGCGGCGGGGCGGTGAGGGTGAAGGTGGCCCTGGTCGGCTTGCCCTTCTTGACCTTGATCGTCGTCGAGTGGAGGCCGAGCACCGGGTGCCAGGCCTCGAGCGTGTAGTTGCCGGGCGGGACCCCGGCGATCGTGAAGGTGCCGTCGGCGCCGGTGACCGCGAAGTACGGATGATCGAGCACGACGACCCAGGCCGCCATCCACGGGTGGACGTCGCAGTGGAGATCGACGACGTCGCCGGGCTGGCCGAGCTCGGTGCGGGTCAGGACCGGGCCCTGGGCCGGCTGGGCGAGGTTGAACACGACCTTGCCGGCGCGGTTGCCGCGCACGTTGTGGAAGGTCGGATCGCCGTTGTGGAACTCGAGGGCCTGGCCGGCGATGACGCCGACCACGCGCGGGCCGTACATGCACTGATCCTGGACGACCACCGCGGGCGTGGTCGGCGCGGCGTGGCTGCCGGCGGTGCCGATCTTGATCCGCACCAGCACGTCCTTGACCCGACCGTGGTCGACGACGACGTCCTCGCTGGCGCGCGGGTGGGCGGCGCACACCGGATCGCTCGAGCGATCGAGCGCGGCGCGGGCCGGCGCCGGGCCCTTCCACTTGACGGTGCCGGTGATGGTGCCGCCATCGGCGCGAGCGGCGCCGGCCAGCGCGCACAGGGCGAGTGCGGCCACCAAGAGACCGAGCGCGGCCCTCATGCGGACGTCAGGCCGCCGTCGACGACCAGCACCGAGCCGGTGGTGAACGACGCGGCGTCGGACAGGAGGAACACCGCGGCCCCGGCGATCTCGCTCGGCTGGGCGTGGCGAGCCAGCGGCGTGCGCTTGACCACGTGCTCGCGCAGCATCGGGTTGCCGACGATCGCGCTCGCGAACTTGGTCTCGACCAGGCCGGGCGCGATCGCGTTGCACCGGATACCGCTGCCGCCGAGCTCGAACGCGAGGGTCTGGGTCAGGCTGATGACCGCGGCCTTGGTCGCGCCGTAGATGCCCTGCATCGGCGCCGCCCGCAGGCCGGCCACGCTGGCGACGTTGACGATCGCGCCGGCCCCGCCGCGCACCCGCGCGTGCTTGACCAGGCCGCGGGCCACGTACAGGTAGCCCTTGATGTTGACCTCGACGGTCTTGTCGATCGCCGAATCGGGCGTGTCGATGAGCGGCCCGAAGTACGGGTTGGTGGCGGCGTTGTTGACCACGCCGTCGACCCGGCCGAAGCGCGCGATCGCCTGCTCGAACAGCAGGGTGACGTCCGCCTCCTTGCCGGTGTGGCAGGCGATGGCCGCGATCTCGCCGCGCCCGGCCAGGCTGGCGGCGGCGCCATCGAGGTCGGCCTGCTTGCGCGACGCGATCACGACCTTCGCGCCGGCGTCGAGGCAGGCGCCAGCGATGGCCAGGCCGATGCCGCGGCTGCCGCCGGTGACGATCACGACCTTGTCTGCGAGGGAGATCGGAGGATTCACCATCGGTGGCGAAGCTAGCACCACGGGGGCTGCGACGAGATGCGCCAGGCGGTCGCCCGGATCGGACTTGACGCGGCGCGGCAGTCCCGCCATAAAATGAATGACGGTTCATTCATATCTGTCCGAGCCGTTCGGTCGATCCGGATCAACGCGCCCGCCTGCCGCGGGTCTTCGTCGGAGGCTTCGATGTCCCAGTCCATCAATCGCTACAAGGCCGACCTCCGCGACGTTCGCTTCCTGCTGTTCGAGCAGTTCCGGCTGCAGGACCTGCTGGGCAAGGCGCCCTACGCCGCGCTCGGTCAGGAGGACGTCGAGACCGTGCTCGAGGCGGTCTACGACTGGTCGAAGGCCACCATCGGCCCGCTCAACGGCCCCGGCGACGCGGTCGGCTGCAAGCTCGAGAACGGCAAGGTCACGACCCCCGACGGCTTCAAGGCCGCGTGGCGCTCGCTGTACGAGCTCGGCTGGCGGCGGCTGGCTGCGGCCGAGAGCTACGGCGGCATGGCCGGCCCGTACACGCTCAGCATCGCCGCCGAGGAGATGATGTCGGGCGCGAACCCCGCCTTCAACATGTACCCGGCGCTGACCCAGGGCGTGGCCGAGGTGATCGAGAACTTCGGCACCGCCGAGCAGATCGCCTCGTACTGCCCCCGGTTCCACGACGGCACCTACGCCGCCACCATGTGCCTGACCGAGCCGCAGGCCGGCTCCGACGTCGGCAGTGCCACCACCCGGGCCATCCCGATGGGCGGCGGCACGTACAAGCTCAAGGGCACCAAGATCTTCATCTCCGGCGGCGATCACGATCTCAGCAAGAACATCCTGCACCTGGTGCTGGCCCGCACCGACGACGCGCCGCCCGGCACCAAGGGCCTGTCGCTGTTCATCGTGCCGCGCGATCGCCCCGACGGCACCAGCAACGACGTCCGGGTCGGCTCGATCGAGCACAAGATGGGCATCAAGGCCAACGCCACCTGCGTGCTCAACTTCGGTGAGGACGACAACTGCATCGGCGAGCTGGTCGGGACCGAGGAGCAGAAGGGCATGTCCCAGATGTTCCACCTGATGAACTTCGCCCGCATCGGCGTCGGCATGCAGGGCCTGGCCCTGGCGTCGACCGCGTACTTGAACGCGCTCGAGTACGCCCGCGACCGCAAGCAGGGCCCGTCGATCAAGCAGTGGAAGGACGCCAACGCGCCCAAGGTCGCGATCATCGAGCACCCCGATGTCCGCCGGATGCTGCTCGACATGAAGGCGCGGGTCGAGGGCATCCGCGCGCTCACCTTCATGCTGACCGTGCACCTCGACCGGCTGCACGCCGCCGCCGGCGACAAGGCCGCGATCGAATACCACCAGGGCCAGGTCGATCTGCTGGTGCCGCTGGTCAAGGCCTACGGCTCCGACCAGGCGTTCCAGGTCTGCGTGACCGCGATCCAGACGATGGGCGGCGCCGGCTTCCTGAAGGATCACCCGCTCGAGCAGGCGGTGCGCGACGCCAAGATCCTGTCGATCTACGAGGGCACCAACCACATCCAGGCCCTCGACCTGGTCGGCCGCAAGCTCGGCCAGCGCGGCGGCGCGAATCTCCAGGCGTTCCTCAAGGACGTCCAGGCCTGCGTCGCGGCCAACAAGGAGCACCCGGTGTTCAAGGAGGCCGCGGCCACGCTCGGCGGGGCGGCCGAGGCGGTGATGAGCACCGCGATGCGGTTCCTCGGCTGGTTCGGCGCCGGCAAGATGGAGATGGTGCCGCTCGCCGCCAACCGCTTCCTCGAGATGATGGCCGAGGTCGCGATCGGCTGGCTCCTGCTCGAGGGCGCGGTCATCGCCGACCAGGCCGCGGCCGCGCTGCCCGCCGATCACGCCGACCGCGCCTTCTACGCCGGCAAGCGCTACGCCGCCCAGTACTTCATCGGCAACGTGGTCTCGACCGTGCCGCAGAAGGCCCAGATGATCGGCAAGGAAGACCGCAGCCCGCTCGACATCCCGACCGCCGCCTTCGCGACCGTCTGATCCGCACGACAGGCGGTCCGGTCGGCCCTGGGTTAGACTGTCGCCGACCGAGCGCCACGCCGGTCGCCGACCGATGCGCTTCGACCAGCTCACGCTCACCAACTTCCGCGGCTTCGAGTCGCTGGAGATTGCGTTCGACCCGCACGTGACGGTGCTGCTCGGTGGCAATATGTCAGGCAAGACCGCCGTGCTCGAGGGCGCGGCGGTGGCGCTTGGAGAGTTTCTCGGCGGGGTGGCCAGGCAGCCAACCGAGATGCGACGCTCGTATCGCCCCATCGCGGCAGGGGAAGTTCGCAAGATCGTCCATGTGATCGGCGACGTGCCAGATCTGCAGGCCCAGTCGCCGGTCTCCGTCGGAGCGCATGCGTTCGCGGATGGCCAGCGCTGGCGGTGGACACGCGACCTCGTGGACAGCTCCGTCGGATCGATCAACAGCCACGGCAACTCGCTGGCACGCGCCGTCCAGCTTGGCACCGCCCGCGACCTGCCCGTGCTGGCGCTCTATGGAACCCAGCGTGTCTGGCGCGCGCACACCGCGACGGAGCCCGTGCAGGGCATCGGCAATCGCTTCGACGGCTACGCCGACTGTCTCGACATCGGCGCGACGCACGCCCAGCTCGCCGAGTGGATGAAGAAGCAGACGATGGTCCAGCTCCAGCGTGGCAGCGGCTACCACCAGCCCCAGCTCGCCGCGGTCGAGGCCGCGGTGTGCGCGTGCATCGGTGACGTGACCCGGTTCTGGTTTGACATCCAGTACGACGAGGTCCGGCTCGAGCGGACCGGCGGCGACCTGCAGTCTTTCGGGATGCTCAGCGACGGCTACCGCAACATGGTGGCGATGGTGGCCGACCTCGCCTGGCGAGCCTCGGTCCTGAACCCGCAGTTCGGCGCCGAAGCTCACCTGCGCGCCGAGGGCGTGGTGATGATCGACGAGCTCGAGCTGCACCTGCACCCCGCGTGGCAGCGGCGCGTGGTCGACGATCTGCGTCGGACGTTCCCGCTCCTGCAGTTCATCGTGACGACCCACTCCCCGCAGGTCGTGGCCAGCGTGGCGCGGTCCCAGGTCCGCCTTCTCGACCGGAATCGCCTGATCGCCTCCGACCTTCACGTCGAGGGCCGAGACTCCAACGCGATCCTCGAGGACATCTTCGGCGTGCCGTCACGGCCGGCTTCCGCGCAGGCCGAACTCGACGCGCTCTACCGGCTGATCGAGGACGAGGACTTCGCGATGGCGCGGGTGCGGCTCGCCACGCTGTCCGAGCGGCTGGGCCCTGACGACGCCGAGATCGCCCGTGCTCGCTGGATCCTCGATACCGAGGCGGTGCAGCACGACGGTCCCGCTGCTGCGGCGCCATGATCCGGTATGCCAAGGGCACCGCGCCGGCCCGCCTGGTCGCGCTGTCGGCAACCCCAGGGATGACGTGGGCAGGCCTGGGCGCCGCCGACCGCCAGCCGTTACGCGAGGCGCTGGTGCGCGATCAGGGCGGGCTCTGCGCCTACTGTCAGCGGCGGATCGTCGCCGACGACGATCCCCGAACCGGGCGCAGCCGGATGAAGATCGAGCACTGGGCGGCGCGCGCCCACGCGTCCGCTCGCCAGCTCGCCTGGACCAACATGGTCGGGGTGTGTCTGGGCGGCGCCCCCGGAAGCCCCGATGCCGGCCTCGGCGCAGGCAACCGACACTGCGACGAGAGTCGAGGCGAACGACCGCTGTTCCTTCACCCGGTCGAGGGCCAGGGCCCGGATCCGCGCCAGCACCTGCGTTACACCAAGAACGGCGACGTTCTCGCCGCAGCCATCGACGAGCGAGTCGAGTCGGACCTCGACGCGTTGAACCTCGGCGCCGCGCGACTCAAGCGTGGGCGTGCGGCCGTGTTCCGCGCACTGCTGACGCGGCTCGAGCAGGCCGGATTCTCACCTCAGGAACTGCGCCGGCTCGAGCGTGAGCACCGGATCGACGCCGGCACCACCGGCCGCGCCGGAGCAGGCCTACGACCAGCGGCCGCCCCACGCGCGCCGACCGTCGCTGCCAGGCCGGGACCGCGCTCTTGGCCAGCAGCTCGACGAACGCCCGCTTCGACGGCAACAGCTCGCCGTAGCCGACCCGGCGCGCGGCCGGGCCGAGGTGGCGATCGAGATCGTCCTCGAACTCGACCACCGCCGGCAGGTCGGCCGGGAACAGCGGCGCGGCCCGGCCGTGCGCGTCGCACCAGTGCAGGATGTCGGTCGAATCCGCCAGCACCTTGCGGTCGGCGGTGATGAACGCCGGTACGGTCCGCCCGGCGCCGGCGCGGCGGCTCGCGACCGAGGAGAAGATCGGCAGGTGGGCGTCCTCGACGTGCTCGATCCCGGCCCGCTCGAGGGCCCACCGGGCCTTCTCGCAATAATGAGAGAACGGGATCGTGATCAGGCGCGCGGGCATCGCCGCACCATAGCCGAGGTCGCACCCGCGCCCAGGGTCAAGCGGCCGGCAGCCGCGCGGCTCGTCCGGCGACGTCATGATCGGGGAGCTCGACCGCGAGCCGGGCCACCTCGTCGTCGACCAGGCGGCGATCGAGCTGGGCGCCGAGCGCCTGGACCACGCTGACCGCGTCCTCGACGTCGCGGTCGCGGGTCGAGAGCAGCTTCATCACGACGAAGTCCTCGGGGCTGACCACCAGCAACGACCGCTCGGCCAGGGTCCCGCGCAGCGCCCGCGCGATCACGGCGGCCGCGTAGCGTGGGGAGCGGGGCGTGACCAGATCGACGGTGTTCAGCTCGCCGCCGCCGCGCACGGCCATCCGACTCAACAGGTTGCCGCCGAACCGGACCCGGGGAAGACCGGGCTCACGGCGTGGCCGGCCGCGCGGAACGCCGCGACCATCTGGTCGAGGTCGACGCCGGCCACGGCCAGGTCGGCGTCGCGAGTCTCGCGCGCCACGCCGTACACCGCGAGCGCGAGGCCGCCATACGTCGCCGCGACCAGGCCGGCCGCGGTCAGCGCGTCATGGCTCGCGAGCAGCAGCGCGATCGGGTCGGTGAGGTCGAGGGTCGTCATCGGTTCGACGCGCGGCGAGGAGCTGGCGGCCGAGCTGGGCGAGGGCGAGGGTCGCGCGGCGGAGCTGGCGACGCGCCGCCACGGCGGCGGCCAGGCGGCGATCGAGCTCGGCGCGATCCATCGGCATGCCGCCAGTGTAGCGCGGACCGGCGCCAGCGATCACGGGCGCTCAGTGGATGCGGGCGCGCAGCGGCAGGCGGGCGACCAGCGCCGACTCGGCGGCGGCCAGCTCGGCCAGGCGAGTGCGCCAGCCATCGGGATCGACGGCGGCGGCCAGCTCGAGGAAGGTGGCCTGGTGGCGGACCTCGGCCGAGGCCAGGCCGCGGTACAGCTCGGCGGTCGCCGGGTCGGTGATCGCGTCCGCGAGCAGCGCCAGCCGCTCGGCCGAGCGGGCCTCGATCAGCGCGAACACCAGCAGGCGGTCGAGCAGGCGCCCGGGCTCGGGCTTGCGCACCAGTGTCCGCAAGCCGGACGCGTACTCGTCGCCGTGATCGAGCGTGGCGGTGACGCCGCGCCGGGCCAGGAGCTGGCCGACCTGGACCACGTGCGCGGTCTCCTCGTGGGCCAGCCGCGCCACCGCGATCACCAGCTCGCCGCGCTCGGGGTAGCTGCGGACCAAGGACAGCGCCGACTGCGCGGCCTTGCGCTCGCAGTGCAGGTGATCCTGGTGGACGGCGTCGAGGTCGGCGAGCGCGACCGCGAGCCACGCCGGCGACGTCGCGGTCAGCGGTAGCTCGATCTCGGCGTGCTCGGTCGCGGACGACACCGGCGCATCCTCGTCGGCGCGGCCGTGGACGTCAAGGGTTCGCGATCGAAGGCGCTTCAACCCTGCGGGCCCCGTGCTAAGACGCCTGCGATGCGCGCCCGCCACGCCCTGTTCGCCACCTTCCTCGTCGCCGCCTCCTGCGGCGGCAAGAGCACGCCCGCCCCGGAGCTGCCGGTGAAGCCACCCGTCGACGTCCCCCCGCCTCCCCCCAAGCCCAGGACCGCCGCCGAGCTGTTCCTCGACCAGTGCCACGGCGACGTCGCCCTTGCCCGTGCCGCGCTGCCCGCGATCCTCGCGGTCACCGGCCCGCGCACCGCCGACAACACCCTCAAGCCGGTCGACGATCTGTTGGTCCACCTCAGCAACGCGCTGTCGATCGCCGGCCTCTACTCGGAGGTCCACCCCGACGAGGCCGTGCGCGAGGCGGCCCGCACCTGCGAGCAGGAGGGCTCGACCCTCGGCAGCGATCTCGCGCTCAACCGCGCGCTCTACGACGCGGTCGCCGCGGTCCCGACCGCCGGCCTCGACGACGAGGCCCAGCGGTTCGTCACCCTCAAGCTGCGCGACTTCCGCATCGCCGGCGTCGACAAGGACGAGGCCACCCGCAGCCGCTTGAAGCAGATCAACGACGAGCTGACCCGGCTGTCGCAGCAGTTCTCGAAGAACATCTCCGAGGACGTCCGCGCCGTCGACGTCACGCCGGCCCAGCTCGCCGGCCTGCCGGTCGACTTCATCGCCAGCCACATGCCGAACCCCGACGGCACGCTGCACATCACCACCGACTACCCCGACTACATGCCGGTGATGATGTACGCCAGCGACGACGCGGTGCGGAAGGACCTGTACGTCAAGTTCCGGTCGCGCGGCGCCGGCGAGGGCGATCGCGATAACAACAAGATTCTCGTCGACGTCCTCACGCTGCGCGCCGAGATGGCGCTGCTGCTCGGCTTCGACAACTTCGCCGACTACGTCACCCAGGACAAGATGATCGGCTCGGGCAAGAACGCCGCCGCCTTCATCGAGCGGGTGACCAAGCTCGCCAGCAAGCGGGCCAAGCGCGACTACGACGAGCTGCTCAAGGAGGCGAAGACCGTCGACACGAAGGCGACCAAGGTCGCGGACTGGCAGAAGACCTTCCTCGAGAACCGGGTCAAGATGAACAAGTACAAGGTCGACTCCAAGGAGATCCGGCCGTACTTCCCGTTCGCGCAGACCCTGCAGGGCCTGCTCGACATCACCTCGGCGATCTACGACATCCAGTACGTCGCGGTGACCGACGCCCAGCCGTGGCACGAGGACGTCAAGGTCTACGACGTGATGCGCGGCGACGAGAAGCTCGGCCGCGTCTACCTCGACATGCACCCGCGCGACAACAAGTACAAGCACGCCGCCCAGTTCGGCCTCAAGGACGGCGTGATCGGCGTGCAGCTGCCCGAGGGCGTGCTGGTCTGCAACTTCGCCAAGGGCGGCGAGCTGATGGAGCACGACGACGTCGTCACGATGTTCCACGAGTTCGGCCACCTGATGCACCACATCCTCGGTGGCCACCACGAGTACATCCGCCAGACCGGGGTCGCGACCGAGCAAGACTTCGTCGAGGCGCCGTCGCAGATGTTCGAGGAGTGGGCCTGGAACCACGAGACCCTCAGCCGGTTCGCGAAGAACGCCGCCGGCGAGACCATCCCCAAGGACCTGGTCGGCCGCATGCGCAAGGCCGACGGCTTTGGCCTCGGCACCCAGACCGTGCAGCAGATGTTCTACGCCGCGATCTCGCTCGACTTCCACACCGTCGATCCTGCGAAGCTCGACCCGCTAGCGGAGGTCAAGCGCCTGCAGGCCAAGTACACGCCGTTCGCCTACGTCGAGGGCACAGCGTTCCACACCAGCTTCGGCCACCTGATGGGCTACAGCGCGGTCTACTACACCTATATGTGGTCGCTGGTCATCGCCAAGGACCTGCTCACGCCGTTCGAGAAGGGCGGCCTGATGAACACCAAGACCACGTACGCGTACCGCGACAAGATCCTGGTCCCCGGCGGCGCCAAGGATGCCGCCGAGCTGGTCAAGGACTTCCTCGGCCGCGAGTACGACTTCAAGGCGTTCGAGAAG
>JAYVSF010000154.1:0-8400 GCA_043775605.1 Myxococcales bacterium | reverse complement strand
GGACGTGGACCGCGCCGTGGATCGCCGGCAGGTAGCGATTGAGCCGGGCGGTGATCGCGCCGCGGGCCCGGGTCGCGGGGATGTGCTCCTGCGGCTGGTTGGGGCCGATCTGCACCGCGCGGTACGGATTCTACTGCATCCCGTCGAGGATCTGGCCGTACAGCGACAGCTGCAGCACCGACGTCGGCGACAGGTTCTGGGTCATGGTGGCCTGGACGGTGTCGATGCTGAGATCGCGCCAGGTGGTGATGGTGCCCAGCTCGGGCCGATCCATGACGTAGGTGTCCGCGCCGCGCAGGATCGTCTTCTTGCACGGGTCGGCGCCAACCAGGGTCCGGCGCTCGAACGGCGACAGCTCGGCGTTGGCGCGATCGCAGACCTGATCGGCGCCGTGGCTGTAGCTGAGCGCGAGGTTGGTGTTCTTGCCCGGCAGATCGATGGCGGCGTTGCCCGAGAAGGTCAACGACAGGTAGTCGCGCTCGACGCCGAGGCTGGCGCCGCCGCCGAGGGTCGCGCGTCGGCCGGCGAAGGTCAGGCCGAGCGTGCCCTGGTGGCGGAGGTCCTTGAAGGTGGTGGCCGACGACACCGCGTCCACGCTGTAGACCTTGGCGGTCGCGCCCGAGACCGCGTCGGCGGTGTAGCTGCCGTCGAGGCTGACGTGCTCGCCGAGATCGATGCCGAGGTCGAGCTCGGGGTGGATGACGGTGAGCCCGCCCTTGTCGCCGCGCCGGTTCTCCTGGAACCAGGTCGTGGTCAGATCGATCTTGTCGTCGGCGCGGGCCGGCGCGATCGCGGGCCCGACCGCGCCGGCGACCAGCGCGGCCACGATCGCGGCGCGCAGGGCGGTGGGGCGCATCAGTTGCAACCGCAGCCTCCGCCGCCGGCGCCGGTGCCACCGGCGGCGCCCTCGCGGTTGCTGAGCACGTGCTCGTCGGCCGCCGCCTCCTGGAGATCCTGATCGAAGGTCATGATCGGATCGGCCAGGTACTCCTTCTCGTTGGCGCGTACCGCGAAGCGGCCGCAGCCGGCCAGGCCGGTGACTGCCAGGATCGCTGCGATGGCGCGGGTCAGGGTGGGCATGGGCGCTCCTCGGGGCTCAGAAAAATATGGCGAGGCCGCTCGACAGCTCGTGACCGCCGTTGGCCTGGTCGGGGTCGAACAGGACCCAGCGGCGGTAGTCGAAGCGCAGCGTGATCTGCTTCTTGAAGGTGATCTCGAAGCCGCCGCCGGCCGACATCGCCATCAGGGTCTGCTCGGGATCGACGAAGTTGTCGGCCTTGGGTCGGATGTGGGCGACGCCGACGCTGGCGTTGACGAACGGGCCGATCGCGGCGCCCGGCGCCAGGCGCAAGGTCCAGCCGACGCCGCCGAGAAAGATGTCCTTCTGGGCCCGGGGCGACAGGCCGGCGAACGCCTCGAGCGCGAAGTGCGGGTCGATGAGCCAGCCCGGCCGGAACAGGAACACGCCCTCGTTCTGCAGCAGCCCGGCCGACACCGACAGCTCGACGTCGGCGCGCGGCGCCGGCGGGGGGCCGAGCATGGCCTTGCGGATCGCCCGGCCGGCGCGAGTCAGCGCACCCGGCCGGTCGTCGTCGACCACCTCGAACGGGAACACCAGCTCGCCGTAGATCCAGCCGGTGGTGCCGTCCTCGAGGACGATCCGGAACCAGTAGCCGGCGGTCGCGCGCTCGACGACCTGGAAGACCTCGCCGCGATGGCCGTCGTACAGGTCGCGGTAGCGGGCGCCGGGTCCGCTGTAGACCGGCGCGTCCTGGGCGATGATGCGGACGTAGGCGTCGGCTGCGGTGGTGCGGGCGCCGACCACCGCGGTCGCGCCGATCGCCAGCGCGGTCGCCGCGAGCAGGCCAACCCTCATGGGAACCACAGCTGGAACACCGCCGCCTGGCTGTCGGTGTCGGCGAAGATGTCGCCGCCGCCGTGGGCCTCGAACCCGCGCAGCGGCTTGGTGTAGAGCAGGCTCGCCTCGGGCGTGCCGCAGTTGAGGAAGCGGGTGGCGACGCTGTAGTTGCGGGCCAGGTCGATCGGCTCGGTGCTGTCGAGGCGCAGCGCCGACACTCCGCGGACGTCGCCGTGGCAGCCGCCCTTCACGCACGACCGGGCAAGGTCGGCCGGGGCCAGGAACTGCGGCCAGATCGTGGAGTCGAAGTAGCTGCGATCGGGCCGGCACACGCCGGGGTCGGGCGGGTTGTCGCCGAGGTCGACGGTGGGACAGCCGGCGAGGGCGGCCACGGCCGCGAGCGACGCGATGCCGGTAGCGACGAGCGACGCCATGAATCGCGACGAGGTTATCCCGGTGTCACCGCGTTGTCACCGATCGTGCTCGTCGCTATCGGCATTTTAGCGGACGCCGTCGTCGACGTGGGGCGGTGTCGTCCGGTGGGCCTTGCGGCTGCTCGGTCGCCGTGGGTAACCTAGCTCGCAGTGGGCATCCACGACGACGCTTCTGGCAAGCTCGGCGCCCCCCAGGGCACGCCCGACGCCACCGGCCGCGTGGCGCCGCGGCCCCTGCCGTCGCCGGCGTCGGGTGCGATCCCGATCTCGGTGGCCAAGTTGCCGTCGGGTGCGATCGCGGTGCCGGCCGTGATCCGCGCCGCGCCGCCCCGGGCTGGCACGGTGCCCGGCCTGGTCGGTCCCCGCGCCGGCGAACCGCCGCCGCGCAGCGCGCTGGTCGGCCGCGACGAGGCGCTCGAGGTCCTCGACGACGTGATCCAGCGCGCGATCGACTTCTCGGCGCCGCAGCTGGTCACGATCGTCGGCCACCGCGGCACCGGCAAGACCCGGCTGCTGGCCGAGCTCGACGGTCGACTCGGCGCCGAGATCCGGGTGTTCAGCGGCCGCGCGATCGCCGACCAGCCCGGCAGCGCGATCTCGACCTTGCTGGCCGATCGCCTGGGCGTCACCCTCGGCGCGCCCGACACCGCCGACCGGGTCGCCGACGAGCTCGACGCGATCTTCCCCGGCGACGTGCCCGAGGCCCTGTACTGCCTGAGCGGCTTCCTCGGACTCGACGTGCCGGCGACGTCGTTCCTGCGCATGATGGCCGATCGCCCGCGCCAGCGCGACGAGCTGGCCCGGGTCGTCCTCCGCCGGCTGTTCGAGCTCGACGCCGCGCGCGGGCCGTGCGTGCTGCTGCTCGACGATCTGCAGGCCGCTGACGACGCGTCGCTGGCGATCCTGTCCGAGCTGTCGTCGAGCCTGGGCGGGACGCCCATCGCCATCGTCAGCGCGACCCGGCCCGAGATGCTGGTGCGCTGTCCGTCGTGGGGCCAGGGCGCGGTCGATCACGAGCGGATCGATCTGCGCAACCTCGAGCCCGACGACGCCGAGACGATGTTCACCAACCTGATGGCGCGCTGCGGCCGGCTCCCCGAGGAGCTGATCGAGCACGCGATCGAGATGACCGGCGGCAACCCGCAGTTCCTCGATCACCTGGTCCGGCTGTACCTCGCCAGCGGCACCATCGACACCACCGGGCCGCTGTGGAAGCTCGACGCCGACCGCGCGCTCGCCACCGAGCTGCCGATCAACGTCGAGGAGGCCATCGCCGGCCGCATCGCCGACCTCGAGCCCGAGGAGCGCGAGGTGCTCGAGAAGGGCGCGGTGTTCGGCAACGTGTTCTGGCTGTCGGCGGTGGTGGCGATGAGCCGGGGCGAGCACCCGATCCGCCACGGCGGCGATCCGCTCAGCCTCGAGTGGGACGACAGCGAGGGCCTGCGCCGGCGGACCACCGAGGTCGTGATCGCGCTGGCCGAGCGCGACTACCTGCTGGTGCTCGACGAGGCCGACTCGACGATGCCCGGCGATCGCGAGATCGTGTTCAAGCACAACCTCGAGCGCGACCTGGTCATCCGGGCGACCGAGGCCGGCCGCTCGACGCGCTACCACCTGGCCGCGGCCCAGTGGCTCGAGACCCGGCTGTCCGATCAGAACGACGAGCAGCTCGAGTTCCTGACCGGGCTGTACGAGCGCGGCGGCGATCGTCGGCAGGCCGGGCGCTTCTACTTGCTCGGCGGCGACCGGGCCCGGCTCCGCCACGCCCACGACGACGCCCGCACCCTGTACGAGCGCGGGCTCGAGGCCATCGGCGACGAGCTGGCGCCGCTGCGGCTCGAGGCGCTGCACAACCTCGGCGACGTCCTCGATCTGGTCGGCGAGACCGACGCGGCGCTGGCCCGGTTCGGCGAGATGCTCGATCTGGCCTGGCAGTTCGACAACCAGGCCAAGGCCGGCGCTGCCCACGGCCGCATCGCCCGCATCCTGCGCCGCCAGGGCCGCTACGATCAGGCGATGGCCCACCTGCAGCGGGCCAAGGAGCTGTTCGGCCGCGCCAAGGACGACCGCGGCACCGCCGCCACCGTCGACGATTTCGGCCGGGTCCTGTGGCTGCGGGGGTCGTACTCCAACGCCGCCGACTTCCACCGGCAGGCGCTCGGGCTGCGCCGGGCGATCGGCGATCGCCGCTCGATCGCGCTGTCGATGGCCAACCTCGGCCGGGTCCAGTTCGACGCGGGCAGCTACGTCCCGGCGCTGATGCAGATGCGCGAGGCGCTCGACCTGCGGCGCGACATCGACGACCGCGCCGGCATCGCGCTGTCGCTGTGCGACCTGGCCGCGCTCTACGGCGGGGGCGGCAACCAGGGGCTGGCCGGCCAGTTGCTCGCCGAGGGCCAGGCGATCGCTGCGGCGATCGGCGACCGTCGGGTCCAGGCCGAGGTCGCTGCCCGGCGCGCCGAGCACCTGACCGCGATCGGTCAGCCGGCCCTGGCGCTGGCCGAGCTGGTCCAGGTCAAGGACCGGGCCCGTATCCTCGGCGATCGGGTCGCGCTGTCCGACGCCCACCGGCGGTCGGCCGACGCCGAGCTGGCGATGGGCGACCTCGTCGCCGCCGAGCGCGAGGCCCGGACCGCGGTCCAGGTGGCCGAGAGCGTGGGCGTACGGGTCCAGCTCGGGACCGCGCTGCGCTCGCAGGCGGCGATCGCGCTGGCGCGCAGCGACCTCGCCGCCGCTGACGAGCTGTTCCGGCGCGCGATCGAGATCCTGGCGGCGACCGGCAACGAGCTCGAGCTGGCCCGCACCTACCACGGCTTCGCCGAGCTGCGGCTGCGGCGCGGCGAGGTGGCCGAGGCCGCGACCCTGCACCAGCGGGTCGCCGACGTCGTCAGCCGGCTGCAGGCCGCGGCTGTCAGCGAATGACCACCCCGGCCGACGACCTGGCCGCGCTGATCGCGCGCCTCGACCGCACGGTCCCGGGGCCGGTGCGCGAGGTCTGCCGCGACCTGACCGCGGCGGGCCATCAGGCGGTCACCGTCGGCGGGGCGGTCCGTGACGCGCTGCTCGACCGGCTCGCGGAGGACTGGGACGTCGCCACCAGCGCCCACCCCGATCAGGTGGTCGCGCTGTTCCCGCGGACCATCCCGACCGGCCTCGCCCACGGCACGGTGACGGTGATGACCGGCCGGGGGACGGCCCGGACCGCGGTCGAGGTCACCACCTACCGCGGCGAGGGCGCCTACGACGACGCCCGCCGGCCGTCGTCGGTGACTTTCGGCGTGCCGCTGGTCGAGGATCTGGCCCGTCGTGACCTGGTGGTCAACGCCATCGCCTATGACCCGATCGCGCGGACGCTGCACGATCCGTTCGACGGGCGTGGCGATCTCGCGGCCCGCCGGCTGCGCGCGGTCGGCGATCCGGTGGCCCGGTTCACCGAGGACGGGCTGCGGGTGATGCGGGCGATCCGGTTCGCGGCGACGCTCGAGTTCACGCTCGACGGCGACACCGAGGCCGCGATCCCGGCGGCGCTGCCGTCGCTGGCCCGGGTCTCGCGCGAGCGGATCAAGGTCGAGCTCGACAAGCTGCTGGGCGCGCGCCGCACCAGCGGAGCGCTCGAGGTCGCGCGCCGGACCGGCGTCCTCGACCTGGTGGTGCCCGAGGCGGTGGCCGGGCTGACCTCGACCGGCGCCGGACTGTCAGGTGCGCCGGACGACCTGCGCTGGCGCTGGCGGCGGGCCTGGATCGACGCGCTCGATCCCGCGCCCGACCGAGTGCTGCGGCTGGCGGCGCTGCTGTCGGGGCTGTCGACCGGGGCCTGGACCGACGCCAGCGAGGCGCGAGTGGTCGCGGCCGGCGATCCGGCGGCAGCGGCGGCGGCCGACGCGGCGCTGCGCCGGCTGCGGGCCGCCAACGACGAGCGCGATCGAGTTGTGCGGCTGGTGCGGGTGGCGTGGGCCGGACGGCGGCCGGTGGCCGAGCCGGTGGCGCGCCGGTTGCTCGCGGCGATCGGCCGAGCGCGTGGCGAGGACGCAGCGACCCTGTGGGCGGCGCGGGCGGCGACCGCCGGCGAGGTCGACGACGCCGGCGCCGAGCTGGCCGCGACCGCGCGGGCGATCCTGGCGCGCGGCGACGCGCTGGCCGCCGGCGACCTGGCGATCAGCGGTGCCGGCCTGATGGCCGAGCTCGGCCTGGCGCCCGGCCGCGAGATCGGTCGCCTGCTCGAGGTCGCGCTCGAGGCCGTGCTCGACGAGCCGGCCCGCAACACGCCCGACGAGCTCTACGCCCTGGCCCGCGCCGTTCGCCGCTAGCGCGGGCTCGGGCTCGGGCTCGGGCTCGGACTCGGGTTCGGGCGCGGGTTCGGGCTCGGACTCGGGTTCGGACTCGGGCTCGGGCTCGGGCTCGGGTTCGGGCTCGGGCTCGGGTTCGGGCTCGGGCTCGGGCTCGGGCTCGGGCTCGGCTATAGACCGGTACCAGCGCGCGCGGGTGGACGTCGAGCAGATAGCTGCGCACGGGCTCGCCAGCCGGGCCGAGGCCGAGGACGACGAACGGTGGCAGGTCGAGATCGATGGGCTGGTCGGGGCCGGGCAGGCTCGGGTCGAGGCTGCGGCGCAACCACGTGCCGGCGGCGTCGCTGAAGCGATCGATCGCGACCTTCGGCGCGGTGTCGGGATCGAGCGGGCCGGGCGCGGCGACGTTGCCGGCGCACGCGGTCAACGCGGTCGCGACCGCGATCGCAGCGAGTTGGGCGAGGTCGCGCATCGGCCCAGCATAACCTGCACCGGCGCGCGCTACCGCTTGCGGAGTTCGAGCGCGGCGTCGACGACCAGGGTCACGCCGCCGCGGCCGCCGACCCGCACCCGG
Source organism: Myxococcales bacterium (assembly GCA_043775605.1). Taxonomy (GTDB): domain Bacteria; phylum Myxococcota_A; class Polyangia; order Haliangiales; family Haliangiaceae; genus UBA2376. The sequence goes on along the minus strand of JAYVSF010000154.1, from coordinate 1,248 downwards.
CCGAGCTCGAGCCGGGTCACGCGGTCGCCGAGGTCGACCACCAGGTGCGAGGCCCGGCGCAGCAGCGCGGCCAGACCGGCGCGATCGGGCTCGTCGTCGCCGGCCCGGCTGGCGACCAGCACCGAGGCCAGCGCAGCGGCGTCGACCGCGCGCAGCGGGGCGGGGGCCGCGGCCGGCGCGAGCCCGGGCGCTTCGAGCACGACGGTCCAGCCCAGCGCGCCGAGCGGTACGATCGTCACCGCCAGCTCGCGGCCCGGCGGCGGGCTCTCGCGCACGATCACCGCGCCATCGTCGGCGCCGCTCGCGCTCGCGCCGGTGTGGCCGAGCACCGCGGCGTAGGCCCGGCGGACGTCGGCCGCGGTCGCGACCCCGGCCTCGACCAGGGCGCCGTCGCGCTCGAGCGGCACGTCGGCGCCCCAGCGCTTGAGGTCGACCGGGAAGCCGGCCTTGCGGGCGATGCGCAGCGCGGCCGAGGCCGTGGTCGCCACCGCCTGGCGCGTGATCGCGACGCCGTACGCGGCGAGCAGGACCTTGGTCTCGTGATCGCCGAGCCGGGTCTCGCCCTGCGTGATCTTCGCCAGCTGGCGCTCGCGCCGATCCTCGTCGATGTCGAGATCGCCGCGGCCGGTGCGCGAGGCCGGGCCGAGGCCGGCGCGGACCCGCTCGGCGGCACGACCGGCGGCGGCGACGGCGGCCAGGGCCGGACGCAGCCCGACCAACGCACCGGCGGGCGCATCGGCCAGCCGCTCGCCACGCGCGACCAGCGGCACGAGCGGCGTCGACGTCGACGGCCAGGCTGGCAGGTCTCGCCAGTCGGAGTCGGCGATCAGCGCGAGGTCGGCGGGCGCGAGGTCGGCGGCGGCGGCGGCGAGCTGCGGGCGGCGGCCGTCGAGCTCATCGGCGCCGAGGCCGGCCGCGCTGATCGCGATCCAGCTCCCCGGCGGCGCGACCACCGCAGCGCGCGGGCCGTGGGGGAGGCCGTGCCACGCGACCAGGCACAAGGCCTCGAGCCAGACGTCGGGGTCACCGCACACCACCGCGCCGTGGGCCCGCAGGTAGGCGAGCGCGGCCGCGAGTTCGATCGCCTTGCCCCGCACCGGGCGGGCAAACACCACCAGCGGCCGGCCGGCCTCGGCGGCGGCCCGGCAGCTCGGCGCCAGCGCCGCGGCCTGATCGGCGGTCGGCTCGAGCCAGACCCCGGCCACGCTGCCGTTGGCGACCGCGGCGGTCAGCTCACCCGGCTCGCAC
>JAYVSF010000153.1:0-7458 GCA_043775605.1 Myxococcales bacterium | reverse complement strand
GGTGACCCGGGCCGGCGGCAGGATGTCGGCGACGCCGGCGATGATCAGCTCGCGCGCGGTGACGACGTCGGCGTCGCCGGGGATGCCGAAGCGCTGGGCCAGGAGCCGGGCGATCACGCCGAACGTCGACGGGTGCTCCTCGGCACTGGCGGTCAGGACCCGGGCCGCCGGGTGGCGCTCGCGACAGACCCGGCCGAGTTCGGCGACGAGCCGGCTCTTGCCCATGCCCGGCTCGGCGGTGATCACCGCGAAGCCCAGGGCCTTGTCGCGGATCGCCGCGGCGAACAGCTCGGTCAGGCGCTCGAGCACCGGTGTGCGGCCGGCGAAGCTCGAGCGCAGGTCGTAGATCGTGGCGACGTTGTTGCTGGTCGGCTCGACGTTGTCGCCGAACGGGTCGCCCTCGAGGTCGACGAGGTGATCGATCGGCTCGGCCTGATCCGAGCGGAGCACGTCCGGCGACAGCCGGGCCATGCGATTGGTAGCCGGAGCCAGATCGTCCGGGTTGGTGCGCGTCTCCATGAGGCCTCGTCGATCCCGCGCGGTCGTCGGCGACCGCCCCCTGGCTCATCCGGCCAGGACAAGGGCGCAGAACCTAGTGTGCGGCAGTGTGGTTGTCAACGCCTCCTTCGAGGCCCCCACGGGCGACCGCGCCGGTGCCCGCCGGCTGGGCGGCGCGCTCGGCACAGCGAGCCGTGAGCCCGTCGAGATAGGCCTGGGTCCGGGCGAGGACCGCGGCGGGGATGGCGCGGTGCATGAAGTAGTGGAGCGACACGGGCAGGATCGGCGGGCGACCGGCGGCGAGTCGCGCGCAGTTGCGCTGCTCGAGATCGTCGAGGATGCCGGGCAGCGCGGTGGCGGTGATCCACTTGTCGTCGTGGAGCACGACCACGCCGCCGCCGGCCCGCTCGATGGCCGCGCCGATGGTGCGGCGCAGCGCCGCCGGAGTCGCGGCCTTCCAGTCCTTGGGATCGATGCTCCAGCCGACCTCGGTGAGGCCGCGGCTCTGCAGCATCCGGCGGACGTCCCAGCCCGAGGCGCCGTAGGGCGGCCGCAGCATCGTGACCGGCCGGCCGATGACCCAGCCGATGACCGCGCCCGCGACGTCGATCTGGCGGACCCGTTCGGCCGGGCCGACGGTGGTGAGCCGGGCGTGGCTCCAGGTGTGATTGCCGATGTCGTGACCGGCCGCCGCGATCGCCGCCAGCTCGATCCGCCGGCGCGGGTGATCGAGACCCCAGACCTGGCGGGCGACGATGAAGAAGGTGGCGTGGACGTCGTGGGCGGCGAGCGCGGCGAGGACCCGCGGCGTCCAGTCGGGGTGAGGGCCATCGTCGAAGGTGAAGGCGACGTAGCCGGGCGCGTCGTCGCCGCGGATCGGCGCGCCGCGGCCGAGGCCGTCATCGAGGGGGGCCGAGGCCGAGACCGAATCCGAATCCGCGACCGGAGGCGGGGCCGTGACCGCGACCGAGGCCGCATCCGTGACCGAATCCGAATCCGACCCCGAATCCGACCCCGTACCCGACCCCGTATCCGACCCCGTATCCGACCCCGTACCCGACCCCGTACCCGACCCCGAATCCGTACCCGATTCCATCGGTGCGGTTGCGGCGGGCGGCATCGCGTGGGTTCCCTGCCTCGCGCCGCACGCCACCAGTGCCATCGCCAGCAAGGCGGCGGGGCCACGGCTCATGACTGCCACCCCACCATGCTAGCGTATCGCCGTGCCTCGTGTGGTCCTGACCGCCAGCCTGCCCGGCGACGTCGCGGGCATCCTCGCCGGCCACGAGCTGTGCGGGCCGCACGAAGGCGCCTGGCCGCGGGCGCGCTGGCTGGCCGAGCTGGCCACCGCCGACGCCCTCGTCTGCCTGCTCGCCGATCGCATCGACGCCGAGGTCCTCGACCACGCGCCGCGGCTGCGGGTCATCGCCAACTACGCCGTCGGCTTCGACAACGTCGATCGCGTGGCGGCTGCGGCCCGTGGCGTGCTGGTCGCCAACACCCCCGACGTGCTGACCGAGGCCACCGCCGATCTCGCGTTCGCGTTGCTCTTGGCCGCGGCTCGACGGATCGGCGAGGGCGAGCGGCTGATCCGGGCCGGCGCCTGGCGCGGCTGGTCGCCGGAGCTCCTGCACGGCGTCGAGGTCACCGGCCGGACCCTCGGCATCATCGGCCTCGGCCGGGTCGGGCGCGCGGTGGCGCGGCGGGCCCACGGCTTCGCGATGACCGTGCTCGCCAGCGGGCACGGCCGCGAGCCGGCGCCGCCGGGCGTCGAGCAGGTCGCGCTCGACGACCTCCTCGATCGGGCCGACTTCGTCAGCGTGCACTGTCCGCTCACCGACGAGACCCGACGCCTGATCGACGCCCGCGTCCTGGCCCGGATGAAGCCGACCGCGGTCCTGGTCAACACCGCGCGCGGCGAGTGCGTCGACGAGGACGCGCTGGCCGACTGCCTCGAGCGCGGGCACCTCGCCGGCGCCGCCCTCGACGTCTTCGCCGGTGAGCCAGTGGTCAGCCCCCGGCTGCTGGCCGCGCCCCGGCTGGTGCTGACCCCGCACCTCGGCTCGGCCACTGCGGTCGCGCGGGCCCGCATGGGCGAGCTGTGCGCGCGCGCGGTGGCGGCGGTGCTGGCCGGCCAGCGCCCGCCCAACCTGGTGCCGCCGCCACTCGAGGCGACGCGGTGACCAACCCGCAGGTGCTCATCGTCACCAGCGCCGGCGCCGATCCGGCGTCGGTGGTGCCGGTGCTGGCGGCGTGCGAGGCCGCCGACTTCCGGGTCCGCGCGATCGACATCGGTGGCGCGGCCGGCGGCGGCATCTCCGATCGGGTGCGCCGGGTGCTGCTCGGCGAGACCGCGATGCGGCGCCTGCGCAAGGAGCTCGAGAGCAACCCGCCCGACGTCATGCTGGCGTTCGATCCGTTCGCCGCCCAGGCGCTGGCGGCGGCCCGCGAACAGTCGGCCGATCCGGCGCCGGTGATCGCGGTGGTGCCCGAGCTCGACCCGGCGGTCGCGTGGGCCGAGGCCGCGGCCGATCGCTACTGCGTGGTCGACGACGTCGCGGCGGTGGCGCTGGCCGACGCCGGGGTCGAGGGCGACCGCATCCTGGTCACCGGCCCGATCGGCGAGCGCGCGTTCGCCGACGCCGCCGGCGAGGATCGCGCCAGCCTGCGGGCGAAGTTCGGGCTGACCACGCCGGCCGTGGTGATCGAGGTCGCCGGCCTCGGCGCCGAGGTCACCGCCCAGCTCACGATGCAGCTGTCGCTGGGCACCCTGTCGGAGCGCCTGACCTACCTGTTCGACGCCGCCGGGGACGTCGACGCGGCAGCGATGCTGCGCCGGCAGGTGCCCGCGCTCGGGCTCAAGGCCAAGCTGTTCGGTCAGTCGGCCGAGGCCGCGCGCTACTGGCGGGCCGCCGAGTTGGTGGTGGCCCGGCCGGGCTCGCGCGCGGTAGCCCGGGCCCGGCTGGTCGGCGCCCGGTTCCTGGCGCTGCTCGACGACGACGTCGCCAACGGCGCCCGAGTCGCGGCGGCGCTCGAGGCCCGCGCGATCGGCGCCGGGGTCAAGGGCCTGCTGCTGCTGTCGTCGGGGCTGGAGGCCCAGCTCGCGGGCTCGGCGCTGCCGCCGTTGCCCGACGGCGCCGATCTGGTGATCGAGGTGGCGGCTGCGGTCGCCAGCGAGCGGCGCGCGGTCATCGACGAGCGTCGGGCCAGCGCCCGCGAGGAGACCCACGCCAGGCTGCGGACCGCGACCGCGGCCGCCAGCGCTGCGGCCAAGGTGGCGGCGATGCCCGGCGAGCTCGAGGATCTCGGCAGCGCGCCAGTGACCGCCGAGGTGCCGCCGCTCGGCGATCTCGAGGCGCTGCGGCGCGAGGCGGTGACCCGCAAGCACCAGCTCCTGCGCGAGGTCGACGCCGCCCGGCGCGGCGCCGAGGCTGCCGACCGCGGCCACAGCCAGGCCCGGCGCGAGGGTCAGGACGCGGGCGATCACGAGCAGCGGGCCGCGCGCGAGCGGGCGGCGATGCACCGGCTGCTGTCCGAGCTGGCGGCGCTCGACCGCGAGCTGGCCGACCTCGATCGCGCGACCGCCGCGGCCCGCGCCGCCGGCGCTCGACCAGGACCGCGTCCGGCCGCCGGACCGTCGTCACCGTCACCGTCCTCGTCGTCGTCGTCGTCGTCGTCGTCGTCACCGTCACCGTCACCACCGCCGGCCGCTCCGCCGCCGTCGGCCCGGCCCGTGGACCCGCTGGCCGACCTCAAGGCTCGCAGCGCCGCCGCCAACCAGCGATCCTCGGCCTCGCTCGAGGACGAGCTGGCCGCGCTCAAGCGCAAGATGTCCGGTCCGCCGCCGAAGAAGGGGTGACCCGGCGATGCCGCCCCCCTGGCGCTCTTCGGTCGTGGTCGTGGTCGTGCTCGCGCTGGGCGCGTGCAGCGGCAACTCGACCCACGCCCGGTCGTCGGGCTGGCGCGTCGAGCCCACGCCGCGGAGCGCCGCGCGCCACCGCGGCCACGAGCACCCGCACGGTCCGCACCCGCACCCGAGCGGCGGCCACCACCACCATCCCCATCCGCACCCGCACCTGGCCGGCCCGTTCGGACATCACCACCCTTACTGAGGGCCCCCGAGGAAACACCTCGCTCGTTCTCGCGGCCGATCCATCCCGGCTGGCTGCGTTGCTCGTCGGTTTCACACGGAGGGTGTGCGCCGCTCCTCGCGCCTTGCCATCCGGGCGCCTCGACCGCGATCACCGATCGATTTGTTCCCTCGGGGGCCCTGAGACCGTCTCCCGTCAGGGTGTCAGCTCGATCGTCGCCGCCGCCCGCAGCTCCTTGGCCTGCATGGCGACCGCCAGCTCGGCGGCCTGGACCTGCAGCAGCACCATGATCTGCGGGCGCGCGGTCTCGAACGTGATCGACGGATCGACCCGGTGATCCACGACCTGGATGATCCAGTGCCGGCCACGCGGGCCGTCGATGATCGGGCTGGTCGCGCCGACCGGTAGCGTCGCCAGATACGGTTGCCACGGCTCGGGGATCTGGTTCCACGCCAGGTAGCCGAGGTCCCAGGGCGCGCTGCCGGTGGGCGCCGGGGTCGCCAGGCTCCGGGCCGCGACGTCCTCGAACTTCGCGCCGGCGTCGAGCTCGCGCCGGGCCAGGGCGATCGCGGCCGGATCGTGCAGCAGCAGCTGCGAGATCCGGACCTGGGTACGGATGCGGTCGGCCTGCACGTCGAAGAAATGGCGGGCATCGGCCTCGCTCACGACCGCGCGCTGGCCGGTGTCGCGATCGAGCAGGCGGGCCAGCCGCTGGCGCCGGAACGAACCGAGCTGGGCGGCCATCCGGGACAGCTCGGCCTGGTAGTCCGGGTCGCCATCGAGCCCGAGGCCCTGGGCGCGCTGCGCGGCCAGCTCCTGATCGATGAGCTGGTCGAGCACCTGGCCGCGATCCGGCGGCGCCACCGGCTCGCCGCCGCCCTGGTGCGGGTTGGCGGCGCGGACCGCGGTCGTCATCGCCAGGTCGAGGTCGGCCGAGGTGATCGCCGCGCCGTTGGCGGTCGCGACCACCACCGGCGCGGTCGCCTGCGGACCCTGGCCGGCGTGCAGCGCCGGGCCCTCACCGCGATGGACCCACGGCGGTGGCTCGCTGCGCCCGCACGCGGCGAGCGCGACGGCGATCAGCACGGGGCCGAGCCGGGCGGCGACGACAGACGACGAACGATCGCGGGACGCGCGCATGGTCACGATACGTAGCCCGAAAACGCCACCCGGGGCGACTCGCGCCCCGGGCTTTGAATCCCGCGCTGCGGCTCGCTAATGGCAAACCTGGCAGGCCTCGCTCTCGTCGCCGCTCCACGGATCGGCAGGGGTCGGGTCGTCGGTGTTGAGCTTCATGTGGGTCATCGCCGCGTCGCCGTCGTGGCAGCCCATGCACGGCAGCCGGGCGGCCTTGCTGGCCCAGGTCCCGCTGGTGGTGCCGTCGGGGTGGCAGCTCTCGCAGTTGCGGACATCCTGCGGGAACGTGATGTCCCAGTTGCGGCCGACGGTCGGATCGCCGTTGGCGTAGTCGACCGTGCGCAGCGGGTAGTTGAGGCTCGAGCCGAAGTGGACCGCGTGGACCCGCTTCGAGATCGGCCGCGAGCCGGTCCATGCGCCGGCGCCGGTGATGTCGGTCGCGAGCTGCGGCATGTAGTCGTGGCAGGCGTGGCATTGATCGACCGCGGTGCTGTCGAAGACCTTGTTGTGGCGCGACGGGTCGAGGATGAAGCCGTCGAAGTCGCCGGGCGTGCCCGAGGTCGCCTGGTGGCACGAGTTGCAGTTGCCGGCGACCTGCTTCTCCTCGGTCGCCTGCTTCACGTTGAACAGGATCTTCTTCACCGACGGGGTCTTGTAGTCGGTGGCGCTGACCCGGCCGAGCTGGCTGACCTCGAGGTTGATGACGTAGGTGCCGGGCGCGAGGTCGGTGACCGGATCGAGCGCGTACTCGATGTGGTTCGCCAGCCGGGTGACCTTGGCGTCGGTGGTGCTGGTGAGCTGGTTGCTCGAGGTGAAGCCGGTGGTCATGTGCATGGTGGTGTCGGCGGCGAACGCGGTGGTCGTCACGGCGCTGGGCTGGAGCTGGATGCCGTAGACCTGGCCGCGGTTGCGGCTCTTGATGCCGAGCTTGCCGAGGTTGCTGCCGACGCCGACGAACGCGACCGCGCGCTGGTTGAACGTGGCGTTGGCGTTGAGCCAGGTCACCAGCTCGGCGACGGTTGCGGCCGCGGCCCCGCCGGCCCAGGTCCCGGTCGACACCGGGATCGTGATCAGGCCGGGGACCTTGGTGCCCCACGGGTCGGGCAGGGTGATGGCCCAGCCCTGGTCGACCTTGACCACCAGGCTGGCGCCGGCGGCGCTGAGATCGAACGGACCGGCGCTGCTGCTGTAGACCTGGGCCCGGGCCGCGGTGGTCAGCACCGGCACGGCGTGGGCGCGCGGGCCGGTGACGAAGAACCCGGAGTTGGCGAACGCGCCGTCGGTGTCGAGGTCGCACAGCACCGGCGACGCGACGTGCTTGCAGCCCTGGGCGGTGCCCGAGACGATGCGGTGGTCGGCCAGCGGCGCTCCGTTGCGCTTGATGACGACCGAGACCACCGGCGACTCGGTGCCGCGGTAGTCGGTGCCGTTGGCCGGCGGGGACATGGTCACGTCGAACGTGAACTCGGGCAGGTTGCGATCGTCGTAGAGCGGGGCCTGGGTGTTGGTGGTGCTGCGGTCGTGGACGATCGAGAGCGGGGCCAGGCCGACGTCGGCGGGGTGACAGACGTTGCAGTTGTTGTCGGTGGCCTGCGGCCCGCCCGGGTGGCCGACGCCGGTGTCGAAGTTGACGTCGTCGTGGCAGGCGCCGCACGCTCGCGCGCTGGGCTTGTTCTTCCAGTTGTCGGCCAGCGGCGCGTTCTTGTGGCACTTGGTGCAGTTGCGTTGATCC
>JAYVSF010000152.1:0-6292 GCA_043775605.1 Myxococcales bacterium | reverse complement strand
GCTGCCGAGCCGGGTCTACGCCCACTCGGGCCTGACCCTGTACGTGCTCGACACCACCACCCTGGCGCAGACCCGGATCGGCGACTTCACCAACCTCGGCACCCAGACCATGCTCGACCTCGCGGTCGATCGCGACGAGCGGATGATCGGCATCACCCGCGACAAGATCTTCGAGGTCGACGAGAACACCGCGGCCGCCACCCTGCTCGCCACATTCGGCACCGCCAGCAACTTCTCGAGCCTGTCGTTCGTGCCCGCCGATCCCGCCAACCCCGACGGCGCCGAGGTGCTGATCGCGGCCAACACCGACGGCGCGGTCTACCGGATCGACATCAACCTCGCCGGCCACACCGCCACCGCGGTCGCGGTCGGCAGCTACGGTATGCAGGGCGCCACGGTGATCGGCTCGAGCGGCGACATCGTGTCGGTGCGCGGCTTCGGCACGGTGGCGACGGTCAACGTCGGCACCGGCAACGACTACCTGGCCCGGCTCGATCCGACCAACGGCTGGAAGGCCACGATCATCGGCACCGGCACCGGCTACGACAACATCTTCGGCCTCGGCTTCTGGGCCGGCAAGCTGTACGGCTTCGTCGACAACGGGTTCGCGGCCAACACCGGCGCGATCATCGACATCTCGCCGACCACCGGCAGCGCGACCCTGGTCCGGGCCGGCGACATCCGCTGGTTCGGCGCCGGCGTGACCACCGACGCGCCGCTGATTCCCTGACCCGCTTGTAGCGCGTTGCCGGGACTGCACGCGGAGGCAGGCAGACCCCGATCCTCCACGCGTGACCCCGAGCACCCGGAGTCACTGTTGATCGCCCGCCGAGGCTCGGTCAGCGGCAGAGCACCAACTGGCTGGTGGTCAGCTCGGGCGGCGGGCTGGAGAAGGCGCCGAAGCCCCAGCCGCAGCTGGCGTGGCGGGCCTCGCCCGAGGCGGCGTCGACCACCAGGATGCCGCCCTGGGTCGACAGCCCGAGCAGGCCGCGATCGGCGCTGGCCGCGGTGGCGTTCACCGACGAGCCGAGCGCCAGGCTCCAGCGCGGCGTACCATCGAGCCCGTAGGCCGTGAAGCCGCCGGCCGCCCCGGCCGCGACCAGCGCGCCACCGGCCGGCATCGGCACCATCTGTCGGACCGCGGCGCCGAGCGAGATCTCCGCGCTGGCGCCGGTGATGCTGGTCACGACCACGGTGTTGCCGCGGGTGTTATAGAAGTGGCCGACCTCGTCGCCGGGGCCGCTGGGCGGGATCCGCACACCCGGCGCGCGCTTCTTCGTCGCGGCCGCGATCGCGCGCAGGTCGGCCGCGGTGTAGGTGCGCAAGCGATCGCCGACCAGGGTGGCCACCACCGGTCCGTCGACGCGGCCGTCGTCGATCACCGCCAGGAAGCCGCTGTCGTCGTCGATCGAGATCGGCGACCCGAACGGCGACGGACCGGCGAGGTCGAGCGGCACCGCCCACAGGCCGCCGCCGGCGCGCTGGCCGAACAGCCACGACCGTCGCGGGTGCAGCGCGATCGAGCCGGCCGCGGGCCCGATCAGCGCCGCCTGCTCGGCGCCGGTGGTGGCGTCGCGCACGGTGACGCGATGATCCTCGTCGACGACCAGCAGCCGGTGCTCGTCGAGGAAGCCGACGAAGGTCGGCCGTGCACCGGGCAGGTCGACGACTCGCTCGGGGGCGGAGCCGTCGAGGGCCTCGACCGCGAGGGCCTGATCGAAGCCGACGACCGCGAGCTGATGGCCGTCGGGCGAAAGCGCGAAGCCGCGGGTGGTCGTGAGCCGGTAGCCGAGGTAGACGGGGAGGCCACCGACCGGCTGGACGGCGAGGGTCGAGCCGCTGGCGCCGAGGACGACGCCGTCGCCGACCGCGAGCACGCCCTGCCCGGACGCGACGGTGGTGTTCAGCGGGCCGGCGCCGATGACCGGTGCGGTCACGATGCCGCCAGCGCCGTCGTTGACCACCAGGACGGCGGCGGCGGCGAAGCCGAGGCGGTCGGGGTCGTTGAAGACGTGGTCGCGCAGCGCCGCGGGGGTGACGTCGGCGCCGGTGGCGAGATCGACGAGCTGCACGGTGATGGCGGGCACGGCGGGCGGGACCACCGGCATGCGATCGAGCGCCACGGGCTTGCCCGGCCCGGCCGGCGGCGACGGTGAGCGCGGCGGCGGCGCAGCGACCGCGACCAGGCGGAAGCTGGCCAGCCGGGTGCCGTCGGGCGACACCGCGAGGGCCTTGCCGTCGAGCGGCTCGTGCGGCAGCGCGACGTCGGCGGTCGCGACCAGGCGGTCGCCGCGGACCTGGTAGCGGCGCGCGACGAAGCGATCGTCGGCGCGGCGAAGCACGGCCAGCACGGCCGTCGGCCCGATCGCGACCAGGCCGCGCAGGCGCTCGCGGCCGAGCTCGACCCGGTCCTGGCGGGTGCCGTCGCGGTCGTACAGCTCGAGCACCTGGTCGGCGCGCGCGACCACGACCGCGCCGGCGGCGAGGGTCGGCACCACCGCGATCACGTCGCCGTCGAGGCTGTCGAGGACGACCTCGGTCGCGGCGGCGCCGTCGGGGTGGTGCACGCCGATGTAGCCGACGCCGCCGGGCAGGACCGCGCCGACCATGATGCCGTCGCCGGCCCGCTCGATCCGGGGGTCGAGCACCCCCGTGAGCGCCAGCCGGCGCGGCGCGGCGGTGCCGTCGAGCGCGGTCCACAGCCGGATCTCGCCGGTGACGTCGATCGACAGCGCGGCGTCGGCGTGACGGGCGATCGCGACCGCGACGATGCTGGCCAGGTGCGGCACGCCATGGCTGGCGCTGACCACCGGCGCGACCACGACGCCGCCGTCGAGCGCGGGCGCCGATGCGACGCCGGCATCGAGCGCGCCCCGCGGACCGACGACGACCGGCGGCGCCACCGCGGCCGGCGGCTGGGCGTGGCAGCCGCCACAGCCGGCGACGGCGACCAGCGATCCGAGCGCGAGCAAGCGGCGTGAGCGCATCATCGACACGCTACCTCAACGCACGAGCGGCTCGTTCGATCACGCCGGACGCGAGCCGCGGTGGAGGCCGGGGCTAGCGAGCCTTGGCGAGCGAGCTACAATGACTCTGGGAGGTCGGGGTCACGAGGGAAGTTTGGGGTCTGCCTTCCTCCGACGGCCCGAGCAATGCGGTACAGGTTCCAGGTTCCTAGTGGCCGTGGCCGTCGTGGGGATCGTGCTCGCCGGCGGCCGCGTCGTCATCGCCGGCGACGTCGGCGTCGGTGCCGCACGGGGCCGGACCATCGTACGGTCGGTCGGGATCGCCGTCGTGGCCGCTCGGCTCGACGTCGGCGGCCGGCAGGTCGTGGTCGCCGGCGGCCTCGCGCTCCTCGTCGTCGGCGAGCGCCGCGCCGTGCAGGCCACCCTCGGCGATCAGCGCCGCCACCCGGTCGGGCGCCATGCCGGTGACCAGGCCGGCCCGGGCCAGGTGCGTGACGTAGTAGGCGTCGTCGCGCCGGGCCTCGAGCGCGCCGGCCGCCACCGCCGCCTCGAGGTGGCGCTTGAGATCGCCGATCAGCCGCGACGGCGGCAGCGCGAACGCCTCCATGATCGCGTTGCCGACCCCGCCGGGCAGCGGCGGCAGGCGAGCGTCCTCCTCGGCCAGCCGCTCCATGCGGTCGGACAGCGCGCTGATCTGGGCGAGGATCTGCTGGCGGCGGCCCGGGCGCTTCGAGGTGATGTCGGCCCGCGACAGATCGAGCAGGTCGCGGAGCTGGGGCGCCATCTCGCGGTGGAAGCGGCGGACCGCGCTGTCGGTCCACTGATCGCTGTACTGGCTCGAGCGCAGGTGGTGCTTGATGAGGAAGCGCACCGCCTTGCGGCGCTCGCGATCGAACGGCAGCCGCTGCACGACCTTGTCGAACATGCGGGCGCCGACCTCGGCGTGGCCGTGGAAGTGGACGCCCTCGGCGGTGAAGGTCCGGGTCGGGACCTTGCCGACGTCGTGGAGCAGCGCCGCCCAGCGCACCAGCGGCCGGCGCACCGCCTGCTTCACCACCTGCCGGGTGTGGCTCCAGACGTCCTTGTGCTGGCGCCCGCCCTCCTGCACCAGGTGGACGGTGGCCTCGAGCTCGGGGAACAGGATGGCGAGCAGGCCGGTCGCGCGGATCCACTCCAGCGCGATGTCGACCTCGCGGCCCATGATCACGGCCTCGACCGCGTCACGCACGTCCGCGGACTGGGCCCGGACGATGCCGGCGCTGGTGTCGGCCGCCGCCGCGGTCACGGCCTCGGCCGGAAGCTCGCCGGTCTCCGCCACGGCCGCGGCGATGTCGAGCAAAAGCAAAGGGTTGGCCTCGGCCCAGGCGTGAATACGCGCCCGGGTGTCGGCGTTATCCGGCATCCGCACGATCGCGGTCGGCTCGAACGAGGGGTCCATGGAGTTCTATGGCGTCAACTACAGCCGCGAGCACGCGGACGACCCACCGGCCAACGAGTCCGCGCGTTGGCACGGAGCCGGTCCCGGTGACGTGTGGGAGCTTCGTAACGGTGCCGGCACGACGGCGTCAAGGCTTTGGTACGGTACATGCTCAGGGCCAGGGCGCCGTGCAAGGACGTATCACCAGCCGCCACCTGCCCGAGGCCGAGAAGTCGTGCCCGGGTATCGGTGATCTGTATCGCGAGCTGAGTGACCAGAATGATAAGCCCGCAACATTTTTGCAGCTTCTCTGGATTTACGAGGGACGGCGTGCCGCAGCGCGTAAGGCGCCGCAGCGCGCTCCCGCCCGCCGCCGCCGCTGATCCCTCAGCCTCAGGCAGAGGCCGTACCGTGGCAGATCGATCAGCCAGTGCGCCAGGTCGTCACAGCGATGCCACAGTCGTGGGTGGGCTTACCTCGGTGAACGCCCTGGATCACCGACACCGCGACCGCGGCCGATCGTTGGCAGGATTCGCGCCATGAGGGAGCGTCGGGCGATCGGCGTGTTCGACTCCGGAATCGGCGGGCTGACGGTGGTCCGGGCCCTCCGGGCGCGGTTGCCGGGCGAGGCCATCGTGTACCTCGGCGACACCGCCCGGGTGCCCTACGGCTCCAAGAGCCCGCGCACGGTCGAGCGCTACTCCATCTCGTGCCAGCGGTTCCTGCTCGATCGCGGCGTCGACCTGGTGCTGATCGCGTGCAACACGGCCTCGGCCAACGCGCTCGACGCCCTGCGCGCCGCCAGCCCGGTGCCGGTCATCGGCGCGGTCGAGCCAGGCGCGACCAGCGCGGTCGAGGCCTCGACCGGCGGCCGCATCGGCGTCATCGGCACGCTCGGGACGGTGCGCTCGGGCGCCTACGAGCGCGCGATCGCCGCCCACGCGCCGGGCGCGATCATCACCGCCCTGGCCTGCCCGCTGTTCGTGCCGCTGGCCGACGAGGGCTGGATCGAGCCTGACGACGAGATCGCCCACGCGGTCGCGCGCCGCTACCTGCGGACGCTGTTCGAGCGCGACCCCGCGATCGACACCCTGGTCCTCGGCTGCACCCACTACCCGCTGCTGCGCGCGGTCATCGCCGCCACGGCGCGCGAGCTCACCGGCCGCGACCTCGCGATCGTCGACTCGGCCTCGGCGATGGCCGAGGCGGCCGCCGCGGTCCGGGCCGCGCCCGCCGGCGACCTTCGCCCGCCCGGCGCCCTCGCCTGCTTCGCCACCGACACCTCGCGGCTCGACGAGCTGGCGGCGCGGTTCCTCGGCGAGCCGGTGGCCGGCTTCGAACTCGTCGATCTGTAGCGTGGCCTGCGGCCTGCGCGCAGAATCAGCCGGCGGCGCGGAGCTCTTCGGCCCGACGGCGGCGCATCACGTCGGCGATGGTCGACGCCTTCTTGAGCTTGTCGCCGATGATCTTGTCGTCGACCGGGTAGTCGGTGCGGAACGCGAGGCCGTCCTCGTACAGGGTCTCGCGGGCCTCGTCGTCGTCGAGAAACACCGTGGCCTTCTTGCCCTTGTACGGCTGGTTCTTGAGCCCGGCGACCTTGCCCTGCAGCCACGGCACCAGATCGCCGAGGACCTTGCCGCACGCCGCGAGGTCGTCGTCGAGGCCGTCGAACAGCTCGGGGAAGCGGCCGCGGAAGGTCAGGCCGTCCTCGCCACCGTCGGCGACCAGCGCGCGCAGCGCGAGCCGGAGCAGGAGGGCGTCGTCGGCGAAGCTGGCGACCGCCTCGTTGCGGTCGGACACGAAGTCGCTAGGTGACACGACGTAGCAGATCGCGCCGGCGGCGATCTCACGCGAGCTGCGGGGCAGGTTCTCGTCGTCCATCGCGTCGAACGCGATCTTCAGATCGTGA
>JAYVSF010000151.1:0-12957 GCA_043775605.1 Myxococcales bacterium | reverse complement strand
GTCCCATGCTCGACGTCGAACCGGGCGCCGCGAGTGCGGCGCGCGACCCGACCCGATCCACGCAACCGCGAGGAACCCGACCCATGCGCACGTCGAAGATTGTGTCGTTGATGCTCCTCCTTGGCCTGGTGACCACCACGGCCGCCTGCTCGAACAAGACCCAGGCTGCGCCCAGCTCAGGGCCGCGGGTGATCCCCATGGCGGTGACCGCCAACGGCTTCGAGCCGGCCAAGCTGAAGGTCAAGGCCGGCCAGCCGCTGAAGCTGGTGGTGACCCGCCAGACCGATCGCACCTGCGCCAAGCAGATCGTCATCGCCGACTACGGCATCAACCAGCCGCTGCCGCTGAACCAGCCGGTCGAGGTCGCGTTCACGCCGAGCAAGAGCGGCGAGGTCCGCTACGCCTGCGGCATGGACATGATCTCCGGCGTGCTCGTCGTTGAGTAGAGGCCCCCATGGCGTCACCTGTCAGCTCGCGACCGCCGCTCGCCGCCCTGGCGATGCTCACGATCGTCCTGTCGGCGTCGGTCGCGCGAGCTCAGCCCGCGATCGAGTCGCCGGCCGGCCCGGCCCTGGCCGCCGATCCGGTCCTGGCCGCGCTGATCGCCGACGCGCTCGCGCTGCGGCCGGAGCTGGCCCAGGCCCGCGCGTTGATCGTCGCCGAGCGTGAGCGGGTGCCCCAGGCCGGCGCGCTGCCCGACCCGGTGCTGGCGCTGGCCATCCAGAACGACGGCTTCACCGGCATCGAGATCGGGACCATGGAGTCGAGCTTCGTCTCGATCGGGCTGGCCCAGAGCTTCCCGTGGCCGGGCAAGCGCCGCCTGCGTCGCGACGTCGCCGGGTTCGGCGTCCGCCAGGCCGAGGTCGAGCTGACCCGGGCCCGGCTGACCGCGCAGGCCGAGGTCGAGCGGGCCTACGTCGACCTGCTGCTGGTCCGCGATCGCCTCGCGCTGCTCACCACCAGCGAGGGCATCTGGCTGCAGGCCGAGGGCGCGGCGCGGGTGCGGTTCGAGTCGGGCGACGGCGCCCAGGCCGACCTGCTGCGAGCCCATCTCGAGCGCAACCGCCTGCGCCAGCAGCGCTGGGCGCTCGCGGCCGACGAGGGTCAGCGGATCGCGGTGCTCAACCGCCTGCGCGGCCATGCCGTCGACGAGGCGATCGCGACCACGCGCTCGCTGCTCGACGTCCCCGATCCGGACCTGCCCGATCGCGCCGCCGCCAGCGCCGACGCGCTCGCCCGCAGTCCGGAGCTGGCCCGCGCCAGCCTGGTCGCGACCCAGGCCGGCCGGCAGGTCGACCTGGCGCGGGCCGAGCGCAAGCCCGACCTCGGCGTCAGCGTCGCGGTGATGCCGCGCGGTGGCCCGTTCCCGCCGATGTGGCAGGTCGGGGTGTCCGTGAACCTGCCGGTGTGGCGACGGCAGAAGCAGGCCCGGGCGGTGGCCGAGTCGTCGGCGCGGGCGTCGGCCGCGCGCAGCGGGACCGAGGTCGTCCGCCAGCTCCTGCTGCAGCGGGTCGAGGAGCGGCTCGCCATCCTCGCCGCGGTGCTCGACGCCAACCGGCTGTATCGCTCGGGCCTGCTCACCCAGTCCCGGGCCACGGTCGCGAGCACGCTGGCCGGCTACCAGACCGGCAACCAGAGCTTCGCGTCGGTCGCCGACGCGCTGCGCGGATACGTCACCGACCTCGGCGGCTACCTCGACTCGGTGGCCGCCGCCCAGCGCCTCGACATCGCCGAGCGCGAACTCAGCCTCGATGCCCCGTCGGGGATGTGAGGGAGCCTGTCATGAGCGACCAAGATCCCACCGTCGACGAGTCGGCCGCCGCTCCGCCGTCGCCGGCGCCCGATCCCGTCGATCCACCGGTCGCACCGCCGGCACCGTCACCGCCGCGCCGGCCGGTCGGGCGCTGGCTCGTCCTCGGGCTGGCCCTCGGGCTCGGCCTCGGCGGCGCCGGGACCTGGGTCGCGACCCGCGGACTGCGCCGTGGCCCCGCCGACGGCGCGCGGGTCGGCAAGGCCGCGCTCTACCAGTGCCCGATGCACCCGAGCGTGACGTCGGATCATCCCGGCGAGTGCCCGATCTGCGGCATGCGGCTGGTCGAGGTCGACGCGCCCGACGACGCGGACCCGCTGCCGGTCGCGCCGGCCGCCCACGTGATCGCCTTCTACCGCTCGCCGATGAACCCCAAGCAGACCTCGCCGGTGCCGCGCAAGGACGAGATGGGCATGGACTACGTGGCCGTCTATCAGGACGAGCTGGCCGAGACCGGTGCGCCGGCGGTCGCGGGCCGGGCTCCCCTCACGATCGATCCGGTCCGCCAGCAGCGGATCGGCCTGCGGACCGCGGCGGTCACCCTGGGGCCGATCAACACCTCCTGGCGCACCGTCGGTCGAGTCCAGGTCGACCCGACCCGGGTCCGCACCACCAACGTCAAGGTCGAGGGCTACGTCGAGCGCATGTTCGTCGGCTTCGTCGGCCAGCCGGTCCGGCGCGGCCAGAGCCTGTACTCGATCTTCAGCCCCGCGCTGGTGGCGGCGCAGAAGGAGTACCTGGTCGCGGTCCAGACCCGCGCCGCCCTCCGGCAGGGCGGCACCCTGGCCGCCGACGGCGAGGCGCTGGTGGTCGCGGCCCGGCACAAGCTCGAGCTGCTCGACGTGCCGAGCGCGGACATCGATCTCCTCGAGCAGCGCGGGACCCCGAGCCGGGAGATCACGATCGTGTCGCCGATCGCGGGCGTGGTCACCGCCAAGAACATCGTCCAGGGTTCGCGGCTCAGCCTCGGTGACGCGCCGTACGAGATCACCGATCTCAGCATGGTGTGGGTCCTGGCCGACGCCTACGAGACCGATCTCGCCCGGGTCCGGATCGGCGCGCCGGCCACGCTCACGCTCAAGACCTATCCGGATCACCCCTTCACCGGCAAGATCGCGTTCGTCGACCCGTTCCTCGACGCCCGGACCCGCACGGTCAAGGTCCACATCCACGTGCCCAACCCCGCGGGCGAGCTCAAGCCCGAGATGTTCGGCGAGGTCACCCTGGCCGGGGTCGCCCGCCAGGGCCTGATCGTCCCGGCCGACGCGGTGATCAGCTCGGGCACCCGCGACGTGGTGTTCGTGGCCGAGGGCGCCGGTCGGTTCACGCCGCGCCCGGTCGAGCTCGGGGTCAAGGACGGCGATCAGGTCGAGGTCGTGCGCGGCCTGGCCGCCGGCGAGCAGGTCGTGGTCCGCGCCAACTTCCTGGTCGACTCCGAGTCCCAGCTGCGCAGCGCGCTCACCAACCTCGGAGGCGACGCGCCATGATCAAGCGGATCATCCGGTTCTCGGCCGAGCACAGGGTCCTGGTCATCGCCGCCACCGTGGTCGCGCTGGCGATCTCGTACTGGACCATGCAGCGCATCCCGCTCGACGCGCTGCCCGACCTGTCCGACACCCAGGTCATCGTCTACTCGCGCTGGGACCGCAGCCCCGACATAATCGAGGACCAGGTCACCTATCCGATCATCACGTCGCTGCTGGGCGCGCCCAAGGTCAAGGCGATCCGCGGCTTCTCCGATTTCGGCTTCAGCTACGTCTACGTGATCTTCGAGGACGGCACCGACATCTACTGGGCGCGGACCCGGGTCCTCGAGTACCTGTCGAAGATCAGCGCCCAGCTCCCGGCCGGGGTGAAGACCGAGCTCGGGCCCGACGCGTCGAGCGTCGGCTGGGTGTTCCAGTACGCGCTGGTCGATCGCACCGGCAAGCACACCGGCGACGAGCTGCGCAGCTACCAGGACTGGTTCTTGCGCTACGCGGTCCAGGCCGTGCCCGGCGTCGCCGAGGTCGCCACCGTCGGTGGCCAGGTCCGGCAGTACCAGGTCACGGTCAACCCGACCGCGCTCGCGGCCTACAAGCTGCCGCTCGACGCGGTGATCCAGGCGGTGCGCCAGGGCAACAGCGACGTCGGCGGCCGGCTGGTCGAGCTGTCCGGGCGCGAGTACATGGTGCGCGGGCGCGGCTACCTCAAGTCGGTCGGCGATCTCGAGAAGCTGGTGCTCAAGGCCGACGACGGCACGCCGGTGCAGATCAAGGACGTCGCGACCGTGGCGCTGGGGCCCGAGATGCGGCGCGGCATCGCCGACTTCAACGGCGAGGGCGACGTCGTCGTCGGCATCGTCGTGATGCGGCAGGGCGAGAACGCGCTCGCGGTCATCGCCCGGGTCAAGGCCAGGCTGGCCGAGCTGCAGGGCTCGTTGCCCGAGGGCGTCGAGGTGGTCACCACCTACGATCGCTCGGATCTCATCGAGCGCGCGATCCACACCGTCAAGAGCAAGCTGCTCGAGGAGATGATCGTCGTGTCGGTGATCATCCTGCTGTTCCTCTGGCACATCCCGTCGGCGACGGTGCCGATCCTCACCATCCCGGTCAGCGTCGCCCTCGCGTTCATCCCCATGTACCTGATGGGCCTCGGCGCCAACCTCATGTCGCTGGCCGGGATCGCGATCTCGATCGGCGTCCTGGTCGACGGCGCCATCGTCGAGGTCGAGAACGCCTACAACAAGATCTACCACTGGCAGGCTGGCGGCCGGCAGGGCAGCTTCCACGACGTCCGGCTGGCGGCGCTGCTCGAGGTCGGGCCGTCGGTCTTCTTCTCGCTGCTGGTGATCGCGGTCGCGTTCATGCCGATCTTCACCCTGGTCGACCAGGAGGGCCGGCTGTTCCGACCGCTGGCGTACTCGAAGAACCTGGCCATGGCGATCGCGGCGATCCTCGCGGTCACCCTCGATCCGGCGATGCGCATGCTGTTCGCGCGGGCCGAGCCGTTCCGCTTCCGACCGCGGCCGCTGGCGTGGATCGCGAGCCGGGTGTTCGTCGGCACCTACCACTCGGAGGAGCGCCACCCGATCAGCCGCCGGCTGCACCGGCTCTACGAGGGGCCGTGCCGGTTCGTGGTCCGCCACGCCTGGGCGACGGTGATCGCCAGCCTGCTCATCGTGGCGGTGACCATCCCGGTCTACTTCAAGCTCGGCACCGAGTTCATGCCGCCCCTGCGCGAGGGCTCGCTCCTGTACATGCCGTCGTCGGTCCAGCCCGGCATGTCGGTGGCCGAGGCCCAGAAGGCGCTGCAGGTCCAAGACCAGATCCTGATGAGCTTCCCCGAGGTCGCGCAGGTGTTCGGCAAGGCCGGCCGCGCCAACACCTCGACCGATCCGGCGCCGCTGTCGATGATGGAGACCACCGTGCTGCTCAAGCCGTCGTCGGAGTGGCGCGAGCGGCCGCGCTGGTACTCGGGCTGGGCCCCGAGCTGGCTCAAGGGCCCGCTGCGGTCGTTCTGGGACGACCGGATCAGCGAGGGTCAGCTGATCGACGAGCTCGACGCCGCGCTCAAGCTGCCCGGCATCAGCAACGCCTGGACCATGCCGATCAAGGGCCGGCTCGACATGCTGTCGACCGGGATCCGGACGCCGATCGGCATCAAGATCAGCGGCGCCGACCTGACCGTGATCCAGCAGCTCGCGATCGAGATGGAGGCGGCGGTGCGGCGGGTGCCCGACACCCGCAGCGTCTACGCCGAACGGGTCGCCGGCGGCTACTTCCTCGACTTCGTGCTCGATCGCGATCGGCTCGCCCGCTACGGCCTGTCCGTCGACGACGCCAACGCGATGGTGATGACCGCGGTCGGCGGCGACGTCCAGACCACGACCGTCGAGGGCCGCGGTCGGTACGGGGTCACCGTGCGCTACGCCCGCGACTACCGCGACGACCTCGAGGCGCTCAAGCGGGTCCTGCTGCCGCTGCCTGGCGGCCAGGGCCAGATCCCGATGGCCGAGATCGCCGACGTCAAGCTGGTCGAGGGCCCGTCGATGATCCGCGACGAGAACGGCCTCCTGACCGGGTACGTCTACGTCGACTTCGACACGGCGAAGGTCGACGTCGGCACCTACGTCGCCCGGGCCAAGGCCGCGGTCGCGGCGGCGGTGAAGGCGCGGCCCGGCTACGCGGTGGTCTGGAGCGGCCAGTACGAGAACATGCAGCGGGTCAAGGAGCGGCTCAAGGTGATCCTGCCGCTCACGATCGTGCTGATCTTCGTGCTGCTGTACATGAACACGAAGTCGAGCTTCAAGGCGGCGGTGGTCATGCTGGCCGTGCCGTTCTCGGCGGTCGGCGCGATCTGGCTGCTCTACCTGCTCGGCTACAACTCGTCCATCGCGGTGTGGGTCGGGATGATCGCGCTCATGGGCCTCGACGCCGAGACCGGCGTGTTGATGCTGCTGTTCCTCGATCTGTCGTACGCCGAGGCCAAGGCCCGCGGGCAGCTCGTGACCACGGGCGATCTGACCGAGGCGATCATTTACGGCGCGGTCAAGCGGGTCCGGCCCAAGGCCATGACCGTGACCGCGGCCTTCGTCGGGCTGTTGCCGATCATGTGGTCGATCGGCACCGGCGCCGACCTGATGAAGCGCATCGCCGCGCCGATGGTCGGCGGCCTGGTCACCTCGTTCGCGATGGAGCTGCTGGTCTATCCGGCGATCTACTACCTGCGTCATCGCGGCGAGGTGATCGTCGGGCCCCCGACCCCGCTCATGGCTCAGGTGCCGGCGCCGGCCACGGCGGCGAACAGCCCGCCGATCGCGAGCTCGTGATCAAGGAGCCAGCGCTTGGCGACCAGGCCACCGCCGTAGCCGGTGGCGCTGCCGTCCTGACCGATGACGCGATGGCAGGGCACGATGATCGAGAGCGGGTTCTTGCCGTTGGCGGCGCCGACGGCGCGGGCCGCGCTCGGCTGACCGATCGCGCGCGCGAGCTGGCCGTACGACCAGGTGGTCGCGAACGGAATCGTGGCGAGCGCGGTCCACACCGTGCGCTGGAACGCGGTGCCCTCGGGCGTGAGCGGGACCGTGAACGCGCGGCGGCGGCCGGCGAAGTACTCGTCGAGCTCGCGCGCGGCGTGCTCGAGCACGCGCTGCGCGGCCGCCGGCACGGGGCCGGGTTCGTCGGCGAGGCGGGGCGGGTGGCGCGGGACCGGGAGCAGCACGGCCTGCAGCCCGACGGCGC
This sequence comes from Myxococcales bacterium, assembly GCA_043775605.1. GTDB lineage: Bacteria > Myxococcota_A > Polyangia > Haliangiales > Haliangiaceae > UBA2376. Next base: position 5,925 of record JAYVSF010000151.1, on the reverse strand, counting down.
TGGCATGGAGGGTGAGCACGCCGACGGGTGACGGCAGGTGGCGCATGGCGGTCATCGGAGCCTCGGGGTGGGCACGTGCGCGGCCCACAGGTGGACGGTGGCGTAGGCGCGCCATGGCCGGAACCCGGCGGCGGCGCGCTCGGCGGCGGCGGCGGTGGTGACCCCGAGCGCGCGCTGGATGATCAGGTCGCCGGCCGGGAACGCGTCGGGCCAGCGCAGCGCGCGCATCGCGAGGTAGCTCGCGGTCCACGGCCCGATGCCGGGCAGCGCCACCAGCGCGGCGGTGATCGCGTCGGGGTCGGCGCCGGGCACCAGCTCGAGGCCGGCGTCGACGGCGCGCGCCAGCGCGATCAGCGCCTCGGCCCGGGCCCGCGGCAGACCGAGCCGGGCGATCGCGTCGGGTCCGGCGGCGGCGACCTCGGCCGCGGTCGGGAAGCGGTGGCCGAGCGGCGCGGGCGCGCCCGTGATCGGGGTGCCGAGCGCAGCGACCAGGCGGCCGGCGAGCGTGGTGGCGGCGGCCACCGACACCTGCTGACCGAGCACCGACCGGACCGCGAGCTCGAAGCCGTCGAAGCCGCCGGGGACCCGCAGGCCGGGGCGCGCGGCGACCGGCCCGGCGAGGACCGGCGACGCCCGCAGCGCTTCCTCGATCGCGGCCGGGTGGGCGTCGAGATCGAACAGCGCGCGGACCCGGGCGACGAGCGCGGCGAGGCGCGGCACCAGGCTGGTCGACAGGGTCAGCTCGATCGCCGGCCGGGGCGCGAGCGAGCGCACCGCCAGCCAGCCGACCCGGTCGCCGATCGCCGCGGTCCGGCGGTAGACGTCGCCGTCGACGTGCTCGACGCTCGGGATCGCGCGGGCGGCGAGGAAGCCGAGCAGCGCGGGCCAGCACAGCGGCGGCCGGTGGTCGAGGCGGAGCGTCACGACATCCGCGGTGGCCGCGGGGGCGCCGGTCGCGCGGCGCAACGTGGTCGGAGGGCGGCCGAAGCCGGCGGTGAACGCGGCGTTGAACCGGCGCAGGCTGGTGAAGCCGGCCGCGAACGCGACGTCGGTGATCGGCAGGCGGGTGTCGTGGAGCAGCTGCTTCGCCAGCGCCAGGCGCCGGGTCTGGGCCAGCGCCATCGGGGACGCGCCGAGCTCGGCGACCACCGCCCGGCGCAGGTGACGCGCGGTCACGCCCAGGCGATCGGCCAGCGCGTCGACCGAGCGCTCGTCGAGGTAGCCGGCGTCGATGCGGGCGAGCGCGGCCCGGGCCAGGGCCGGCACCGCGTCGACCGTGCCCCGGCCGGGCGCGAGCTCGGGCCGGCAGCGCAGGCAGGCGCGAAACCCGGCGAGCTCGGCGTGGGCGGCGCGCGCGAAGTAGCGGCAGCGGGCCTGGGCCGGCAGCCGGGCCGGGCACACCGGGCGGCAGTAGACGCCGGTGGAGGTCACGCCGACGAAGAACACGCCGTCGAACCGGCGATCGCGGGCACGCAGGGCGGCGTGACAGGTGTCGGGGTCGAGCTCCACGGTCCGGTTGTAGCCGCCGGCCGGGCCGGTGTCTGGCCGTTTCCGGACCTGGTCGTGGCGGGCTTGTGGGCCGGAGCGGTTCCTCGCCGCGACCGGTCTGATATCATCCCGACAATGGCGATCAGTCCGCGGCGCCTCGGGAGATACGAGCTGGTGGCGCGCATCGGCGAGGGCGCGCTGGCCGAGGTTCACCTTGCCCGGCAACAAGGGGCGCGCCTGCCGGTCGCGGTGAAGGCCGTGCACCCACAGCTCACGGCCGGACCCGGCCAGGCCGCGGCCCTGCTCGAGGTCGCGCGGCTCGCGGCCGAGGTCAAGCACCCGAACGTCGTCGACACGCTCGAGGTCGGCGAGGACGACGGCACGTGCTTCCTCGCGATGGAGTACCTGCCGGGCGCGTCGCTCGCCGCGGTGCAGAAGGCGCCGGCGCGCGGCGTTCGCCTCGACCGCTGGTCGCTCGCCCAGATCGTCGCGGACGCGGCCGCCGGCCTGCACGCGATCCACGAGCTGCACGGCGCGACCGGGCAGCCGGCCGGGCTGCTCCACCTCGATCTCGACCCCGCCAACGTGTTCGTGCTGCACACCGGCCAGACCAAGCTGCTCGGCGCAGCGATTGCGCGGGCTCGCCCCGACGAGGCCGAGGCCCGGGTGCTCGCCGGCTACGTCGCGCCCGAGGTCCGCGACGGCGGGCCCGGCGACCGTCGGTCCGACGTGTTCGCGCTCGGGGTCGTGATGTGGGAGGCGCTGACCCGCAGCCGGCTGTACGGCCCGGGCAGCGATCGCGAGCGGCTGGCCCGGATGCGGATCGGCCGGGTGTCGCCACCGTCGAGCGTGACCCCCGACGTCGGCAAGGCGCTCGACGACATCTGCGTGCGCGCGCTGGCCAAGGATCCGGCCGGGCGCTATCCGACCGCCGGCGCGATGCACGACGACCTGGTCCTCGCGCTGCGGGCGGCCGGGCGGTTCGGCGATCATCCGAGCATCGCGCGGTTCATGCGCGAGGCGTTCGCCACCGAGATCGCGAGCAGGGAGCAGCTCCTGCGCGAGCAGGGCGGCTTCGACATCGCGGCCAGCGGTTCGATCAGGCGCCCGACCGCGCCGCCGTTCCGCTCGGGCTCGACCGAGCCGCCGCCGTTCGCGGCCCCGGGCTCGCCGGCCCGGGCGTCGGGCCTGCACGCCGCGGTCGACGGCGCCGGCGCGCGCAGCGACTCGCGGATCGCGAACGCGTTCGCGGCCGACCTGGCGGAGGCGATCGAACTCGCCCCCGGCGAGGGCCTGCCCGATGGCGACGGCGTGCCCGAGCTCGAGGCCGACCTCGAGGAGTCCGCGCCGCACGTGCTGCCCTCGCTCGCCCCGGTCGCGCCGCGGCCGCCGCCGATGCCGGGCCGCACGATCATGATGGTCGCGCCGCCGGCGAAGGCGCCGACGATGCCGCCGCCGATGGTGCCGTTCCCGCACCCGAAGCCGGCGACGATGCCGCCGCCGTCGCCCGCGCGCACGATCATGATGACGCCGGCGACGCCGTCACCCTCGGCCGTCGCGCCGCCACCTGCGGCGCCTGCGCCTGCAGCTCCCGCGCCGGTTGCTGCGCCGCCGCCCGCCGCGGGGACGTCGGCGCGGACCCTGATGCTGGTGCCGACGCCGATCGACGCCCGCGCTGCCGCGGCGGTCGCGACGCCCGCGCTCGAGCCGGTGCCGCCAGCTGCCGTGGCTCCTCCTCCGGCGGCCGCCGCCGCTCCGCCGCCGGCCGCGGCCCCGCCGGCGCCGACGTCGGCGCCGACGCTGATGATCAGCCGGACCCCGACGCCGACGCTGACGCCGAGCATGATCCCGAGCGCGAATCCGAGCCCGATCGCGAGCGCGACCCCGACTCCGTTCACCGCTTCGAGCCCGACGCCGCCGCTGCCCACCCCGATCCCGCCGCCCACCACGTCCGCGGCGACGGTCATGTTCATGGCCCCGCCGACCGCGGCGGCCGAGACGCATCCGCCCGCGGGGCCGTCACCGATCCCGATCACGCGCCTCGCGTCCATGACCGGGGCGCCGCCGCCGTCGACGTTCGAGAGCGGCGCCGACGATGCCGCGGCGACCACCACCGGCCCGATCACGCCGATCACCGGACCGCACCGGGCCGCGGCCGCGACCCCGTGGGCGCCGGCGCCGTTCGACGGCGAGTTCGACGAGGAGATCGAGGTCAGCTACGGCGCCGAGCCGCCGGAGTTCGATGAGCCGCCGCCGCCGCTGCCAGCGAGCGACCTGGCCCCGCGGACCCCGACCCCGATCCCGGCTCCGATTCCGAGCGCGGCCGCGGCCCCGACCTCGACCGCGACCCCGGCACCAGGACGGGGCTTGCCGCTCGCACTGATCGCGATCACCGCGCTCGTGCTGGGGGTCGTCGCCATCCTGTGGCTGCGCGGCCGCGGCGGCAGCCACGCCGACAAGGTCGCCACCGGACCGCGCACGCCCGGCAGCGCGAGCCCGGGTGGTTCGGGCGCGCCGCCGCCCCCGCCCGGCCCCGGCTCGGCCGCGCCGATGGTCGTCGTCGCCCCGGATGCGGCCCCGGTCGAGCCGGTCGCCGCCCCGCCCGACGCCGCCGAGGTCGTGGCCATCGCGCCCGACGCCTCCGAGCCTGCGGTCGCGATCGACGCCGGTGTGGTCGCTCCGCCGGCGATCGACGCCGGCACCGCCGTCGCCATCGCGCCGCCGCCGCCGCGGCCGACCCCGCCGCGCAAGCCGGCCGGCCCGACCGCGGCTACGCTCTACAAGGAAGGGCAGGCCAGCTTCATGATCGGCAACAACACGACCGCGCTGCAGTACTTCCAGTCGGCGGTCGCGAAGGATCCGTCGTACGCGCTCGCCCACCGCAGCATGGGCCTCATCTACGACCGCATGGGCGATCGGGCGCGCGCGGCGAAGTCGTACCGCGCGTACCTGAAGCTGCAGCCTCGCGCCAAGGACGCCGCGCTGATCAAGTCGCGGCTCGAGAAGCTGCCCTAGTGAGCCTTGGCGAACGATCTACAATGACTCTGGGGGGTCGGGGTCACGAGGGAAGTTTGGGGTCTGCCTTCCTCCGACGGCCCGAGCAATGCGGTACAGGTTCCTAGTGAGCTTTGGCGAACGATCAACAGTGACTCCGTTCGTTCGGGGTCACGCGTGGAGGTTCAGGGTCTGCCTTCCGCCGGCTCCCTGGCCCGCGCAATACGCTACGGGCTGCCAGCGAGGCCGAGCCGCGCCCGCGATCGCCACGTTCACTCGGTGACGGCGGCGGCGATCGCCTGCTCGCGCAGGCTCCAGGCGGTGGTCAGCGCGGCCTCGGTCGTCGGCTGGCGCGTCGGATCGGGGTCGATCAGCAAGTCGAGGTGGACCTGGACCGCGTCGATCAACGCCGCCGGTCCGTGGCCGCGGACGTCGTCGGGCAGTCGGAGGTCACCGGGCCTGCGCTGACCGGACAGCACGTGCTCGCGTGGCCACGGCAGCCGGCCCGTCAGCATCTCGAACAGCACGATCGCGGCGGCGTAGAGATCGTCGCCGGGCCCGGGCGGATCGCCGCGGCGCTGGGCCGGGCTCATGTATGCCAGGGTGCCGACCGCCTCGCGCCGGCCGCGGGCGGCCTCGGCGCCGAGCGCGCCGCTGGCGTCGGGCAGGTGGGCGATGCCAAAGTCGCCGAGCATCACCTCGACGCCCGGCAGCTCGGGATCACGGCGGAACATCAGGTTGGCCGGCTTGAGATCGCGGTGGATGATGCCGCGGCGGTGGGCCGCCGACAGCGCCGACAGGATCTCGGCGTGGCGCTCGAGCGCCCGTCGCAGCGGATGCGGGCCGCGCTCGCGCAGGGCGTCGCGCAGCGTGCCGCCGGCCGCCAGCTCGAGAACGATCCGGCGGGCCTGCTCCTCGAGATCGAGGACCGCGACCAGGTTCGGGTGGCGCAACGACGCCATGATCCGGGCCTCGTGGAAGAAGCGCTTGACCGCGTCGGCCTGGGGCGCCGCCGCCAGGTGCGGGTGCAGCAGCTTGACCGCGACGTCGCGCTCGAGCTCGGCGTCGCGCGCCAGATAGACCACGCCGGTCGCGCCCCGGCCGAGCTCGCGCACGAGGCGGTAGCGGGCGCCGCCCGAGACCCCGGCGATCGCGGCGCCGGCGATGGTCTCGCCGGCCGTCGGCGCCGACAGTCCGCGCGCGGCCCGCAGCCGCTCGACCCGCGGCAGCACGTTGGGGTAGTCGACGTCGCGGGCCAGCACCGCCTCGTAGTGGCGGAGCGCGGCCAGATCGTCGCCGCGGGCCCGGTAGTACTCGGCCAGGAGGTAGTGGGCGCGGGTGGCGTGGGCGTCGCTCGCGGTCAGCGCCTCGAGGTCATCGAGCCCGCGTTCGAGCTCGCGTCGCTGATCGAGCCGCTCGACCAGGGCGGCCCGCAGCACCGTC